>JBAQLW010000409.1:0-1584 GCA_049302175.1 Rectinemataceae bacterium | reverse complement strand
AGATAGGTCCCCTCGAGGGGAGCGACGATGAGTTCGGGAATGTTTTTCGCCATGAAGTCGGCGACGAGGCGAAGATTGCCGCGCAGGTAAACAAGAAGTTCCTCGAGCCATGCCTCTCCCCTGTCGTAGGCCGCTTCGAGGGCGACATTGCCGAAGACATTCGATACACCGATGCCTGAATCGGCCACGGCGGCGGCGAAAGCCTCGCGCAAAGCCTCGTTGGGGATGATGGCGCTGCCCATGGTAAGGCCGGCGATATTGAAGGTTTTATTGGGGGCGGTGAGGGTCACCGTGATGGCCGCGGCTTTCGCCGAGAGCGAGGCGACGCAGCTGTGGGGGATATCGCCCATGATGAGGTCGGAGTGGATCTCGTCGCTTATGATGACGATGCCGTGATGCTCGCAAATATCGACAAGGCGCTCCAGCTCATGCTTTTCCCATACCCTGCCGACAGGATTGTGGGGACTCGAAAGGATGATAGCCCTCGTGCTCGAATCGATGGAGCGCTCGAGGCCTTCGTAATCCATGACATAGCGCCCTTCCCTCAGGATGAGGGGATTCTCGATAAGGCGGCGGCCATTGTTGCTGACGGAAGCCCTGAAGGGGTAGTAGACCGGTGGCTGTATGAGGATGGAGTCGCCCGGTTTGGAATAGGCCTGGACGGCGAAATTGAGGGCGGGCACGACGCCGGGCGCGTAGCAAATCCACTCCTTTTCGATGTCCCAACCATTGCGGCGCTTCATCCAGCCGATGATGGAGGCGTAATAGGCATCGCTTCGCTCAGGATAACCGGAGATGGGATGTTCGGCGCGGGCGCGGATGGCCTCGACGACTTCGGGCGGACAGGCGAAGTCCATGTCCGCCACCCAGAGGGGGATCACATCCTCCGAGCCGCAGTGCTCAACACGTCCTCCCCATTTGAGGGAGTCGCTGGAGGCTCTGTCGTACACAGTATCGAAATCGTAGCACATCGGGGCGCCGTCAGTCCGCGACGCGTGAGCGGGCTACTACCTCGATCTCCACCGCCCCGTTTTTGGGAAGGGCTGCCACCTGGACGGTGCTGCGGGCGGGGAAGTTAGCGGCGAAAAACGTGCCATAAATGGCGTTCATGGCGGCGAAGTCGCCCATATCGCGGAGAAAGACTGTCGTCTTGACGACATCGGAGGGCGCGAGCCCCATTTCATCGAGTATGGAGGCGATATTGGCCAGGACCTGCCGCGTCTCGGCCTCGATGCCGCCGGGGGCGAGGGCGTTGGTGGCGGGATCGAGGCCGGTCTGTCCCGAAAGAAAGACGAATTCGCCGGCGATGACGGCGTGTGAGTAAGGGCCGAGGGCGGCAGGGGCGATTTTGGCGTTGAAGCAGCGCTTGGACATGGGATCCTCCTGTATTATTCGCCGCGCAATTCGCGCAGGTATTTGTAGATCGTATGTTTGGTCACGCCCAGTTCGCCCGCGACCAGTTCGACCGAGCCCTTTATACCGAAAATGCTGCGCTGCTCGAGATTGGCGACGACGCGGCGGTTTTTCTCCGTTGGAGATACCCCGGTGATGCGCGATATGGCATCCAGCTCGTCGGCCACTGCC
>JBAQLW010000408.1:0-2369 GCA_049302175.1 Rectinemataceae bacterium | reverse complement strand
CCCTTTCCTCAAGGGATGCTACTTGGCCTTCATTTGCTGTTTGTCCATTCATGCTGTTTCTAAAATATCCATGAATCTATTTATAAACAAGGTGCAAGGAAAAGTGAGTGCTCGAACTTCGCCTTGTGCCCCGCTCTTCGCCGGGATCCGGCTTGGATCGCGGCTCCTGACAGCAGCCCCATGCTTGACATTCGGCCGTCCGTCATAGGATATTTAGAAAAATGCGATGATGGAGACGAGTATTCGGCCGCATCGCGTCGCAGAGAGGGATCCCGGCAGATGCTGGGTGGAAGGATCCTGTCGCGGCGCCGAAGAAAACCACTCCGTGTCAGATAGGCCCCCACGGAATTCGTCCTTACGCGAAGCGAGGCTTCCCGTCTGGGCGTATTGCTTGTGGGGGCCTCGTCATATTCGGATACTCGCTGCCGGCACCACGTCGCGCGAGGGGCGGCCCAGGCGAAAAAAGGAGCTGTTCTATGGCTATCGATGTCAGTAAAGTTCGGCATTCGGCCGCCCACGTCATGGCTGAGGCGGTTGTGCATCTCTTCCCCGGCACGCAATTCGGCATTGGGCCAGCCATCGACGACGGATTCTACTATGATTTTCTCCTTCCCGCCCCTATCACCAACGAGACCCTGCCCGCCATCGAAAAGGAGATGCGCAGGATCATCTCGGGCGGTTTCCCTTTCGTGCGCAGGGAGGTTTCCAAGGAAGAAGCCAGGAAGCTCTTCGCCGACCAGCCCTTCAAGCTGGAGCTGATCGACGGCCTCGAGGAAGGCACGATCTCCATCTATGAGCAGGACGGCTTTATCGACCTCTGCCGCGGTCCTCATCTCGAAAACACAAGGGAAATCCGGCCCGATGCCTTCAGGCTCAAGACAATAGCAGGAGCCTATTGGCGCGGCGATGAGAAGCGCCCCATGCTCACCCGCATCTACGCCTACGCCTTCGGAAGCAAGCCGGAGCTCGAAGCCTATCTGAAGATGCTCGAGGAAGCCGAAAAACGCGACAACCGCAGGCTGGGCAAGGAGCTCGATCTCTTCTCCACCCATGAGGAAGCCGGTCCCGGCCTCATCTACTGGCATCCCAAGGGCGGCCGTTTCCGCGTCGCCCTCGAGAATTGGTGGCGCGACGAGCATTACAAGAACGGCTACGAGATTCTCTTCACCCCCCATATCGGCAAGAGCTGGCTCTGGGAAACATCGGGCCATCTTGGCTTCTACAAAGCGGGCATGTATTCCTCGATGAAAATCGACGAGGACGACTACTATATCAAGCCGATGAATTGCCCCTTCCATATAATGATCTACAACAGCAACAACCACTCCTACCGCGATCTGCCGCTCCGCTGGGCCGAGCTCGGAACGGTGTACCGCTACGAGCGCTCGGGCACCCTCCATGGTCTCATGCGCGTGCGCGGCTTCACCCAGGACGATGCCCACATCATCTGTACCCCCGACCAGATCCAGGACGAGATCGCCGAAGTGCTTCGCTTTTCCTTATTTATGCACAAGACGCTGGGCTTCAAGGAGATCAAGGCATACCTGGCTACCAAACCCGCCAATCCCGAGGATTCCGTCGGCGCACCCGAGATGTGGAGTACGGCTCTCGAGAGCCTCCGCAAGGCCGTGGACAAGGAAGGCCTCGCCTACGAGATCGACGAGGGCGGGGGAGCGTTCTATGGCCCGAAGATAGACCTGAAAGTCAAGGACGCAATCGGCCGCGAGTGGCAGCTGACCACCATCCAATTCGATTTCAATGAGCCCGAGCGTTTCGACATGACATACGTCGATGCCGATGGCCAGCGTAAGAGACCGTACATGGTCCACCGCGCCCTTCTGGGTTCGATCGAGCGCTTTTTCGTCGTCTATCTCGAGCACACCGCCGGCGCCTTCCCCGTCTGGCTTATGCCGGAGCAGGTGGCCGTCATCCCCGTTGCCCCGGCCTTCCACGACTATGCCAAGGAGGTCGCCGAAGCACTGAAAAAGAGGGACATCAGGACCAGGGCTGTGCTGACCGACGAGCGCATGAACGCGAAGATCCGCGACGCGCAGAACCAGAAAACTCCCTATATGCTCGTGGTCGGTCAAAAAGAGATGGAGGGGAAGACAGTCTCCATCCGGTTCAGGGATGGCAAGCAAGAAAACGGCATACCGCTCGACGTCTTCATCGGCCGGATACTCGACAGGATAGCGACAAAATCGCTCGACCTGTAGGAAGAAAGCCTGCTATACTTTTCGCGTGAGTGCGCCAGTTCGGCGTTTGATATATAGCAGGGTGAGATACCCTGTCCGGTAAAGTTTAGCCAACAGCCGGTACTTAGCCTTGGAGCCGAAGCCGTGAGGTGAGGTTTAAGCGTAGGCAAAGGA
>JBAQLW010000407.1:0-4151 GCA_049302175.1 Rectinemataceae bacterium | reverse complement strand
TCGGTTCTCATGAAGCGATGGTTTTAGCCGCGAAGGCCGCGGCTTCCTCCATGTCATTCCTGTCGGGATGGCCTTTCATGAAAAGGAACAATTGTCCCTTGCACCAGAAACTCTCCTCGAGAGTCTTCAGGCCTCGCTCCTGGAAGACTTTTCGCATGAACCCTATCGCATTCCCTTTCTTGAATCCCGTCGCGAAGAGGGCTATGCGGCCCCGGTAGCCCGAGGCTTTCAGCCTGTCGGCGAATAGCTGTATCGAAGGATGCAGGTTGTGGTCGCTCGTCGCGTAGACGGCCCCGCCCACGAAGACGATATCGGCGTCGTAGGCAGGCGGATCCTGCTGGGCTTGCCTCGCCTCGCAATGGACCGTTCTGGCGATGACATCGGCGATTTTCCTGGTGTTGCCTGTCACGCTATAATAGACGACATCGGTTTTCATATCGCGATTATCGCATACTGTCAGGATGAATGCGACAGCCTTTCCTTGCGCGCTGCGCGATTTTTCACCATACTGTAAATCCCCCAGAGGAAGGTATCGATGAAACGGTTTTTTCTGATTTCAAGCATGCTCTTTATCCTGGGCATAGGTTTCTCGGCGGCTGCCGGCGGAGAGGATCAGATCAGCTCGGCGCTCGCCGGGATCTGGCAGGGTTCTCTCCAGATTGGTTCGGTATCCTTGCGAATCGTATTCAACGTGGAGATCGAGGATGGCGTCCTGCGGGCGACGATGGACAGCCCGGATCAGGGGGCATGGGGCATTCCCGTTTCGAAGGTAACGTTGGCCGATTCCGTCGCGGTTTTCGAAGTGAAGGCGATTTCAGGAATCTTCGAGGGCAGGCTTTCCGCCGATGGTTCGAACCTCTCGGGCACTCTGAAACAGGGAGGAGGGGTCTTCCCCCTCACGCTTCAGAGAGCGGCGGCGAGCCAGGCATCGCCGCCGCAGGGATCGGCACCTCCGACGCCCCCGGCTCCATCGAGGACACAGATACCCGTCTCGCCCTATCCCTACGATGCTATCGACCTGGAATTTCCGAACGACAAGGCGGGGATTCGCCTCGCCGGCACTTTGACGGTTCCCAAGGGGCAGGGGCCCTTTCCCGCCGTCGTCCTCGTCACGGGATCGGGGGCGCAGAACCGCGATGAGGAAATTCTGGGGCACAAACCCTTCCTCGTGATCGCCGATTATCTCGCGCGACGAGGCATAGCGGCGCTCCGTTACGACGACAGAGGCGTGGGCGGCTCGGGCGGCGCGTATTCCTCGGCGACGACCTTCGACTTCGCGGATGACGCCCTCGCGGCTCTTTCCTTCCTCAGGAACAGGTCCGAGATCGACCCGAAGCGTGTCGGCATCGTCGGACACAGCGAGGGCGGCATCGTCGCGGCGATCGCGGCTTCCCGGAATTCCTCCCTTTCCTTTATCGTCATGCTCGCCGGCCCTGGCGTCAGGGGCGACAGGCTCCTTCTCATGCAGAACGAAGCCCTCGCAAGGGCTTCGGGCGCCGACGCAGCCATGATCGCCGAAGCGAAATCACTCAACGGAGCGCTCTATGAAATCGCGATGAGGGATGTGCCGGTTGCCGACGCTAAAAGAGAAATCATCGCGCTCCTGAAATCCAAGGCCAAGGGGAGCGCAGGCATAGAAGGTGGAAACGCTCTCGATGCCGAAGCCGAACGCATAGCGGCCCAGCTGCTCAATCCCTGGATGCGGGGCTTCCTCTCCATCGATCCTGCCCTCTACCTTTCCGCCGTCAAAATTCCCGTCCTTGCCATGATCGGAAGCAAGGATCTTCAGGTGCCCGCCGAGGCCAACCTCGGCGCGATCGAAACAGCATTGACCAAGGCCGGGAACAGCCAGTTCAGGCTCATCAGGCTCGAGGGGCTCAACCATCTCTTCCAGTCGGCTGGAACGGGGCTGCCCGATGAGTATGCCTCGATAGAAGAGACCTTTGCGCCCGAAGCCTTGGCTGCTCTGGGGGACTGGATACAGTCCATCCTTCGTGGAGGAAAATGATGGCTCAAAACGAGATCAAGACGCCGCTGGAACTTCTCGGCGACGATGGGCGACTTGTCGAGGAAGGCTGGGCGCGGCAGCCTTTGTGGCACTATGACCGATCGAAGATCGCCGCCTCAGCCTTGCGGCTGAAGGAATGGGACTACTACTACATTCTCTCTCACGATGGCGGATACGGGATCACCTTCACGATGTCCGATCTCGGTTATCTCGGGCTTTTCTCCGTCGCATGGCTCGATCTGGTTTCCGGCAAGGTCGCCCAGACGCAGGACATGACATTCCTCCCCCTCGGAAAGACAGGATTCTCCGAGGGATCGGAGGAAGCGGAGCTTCGGCATGTGGGCGCGAATCTGACCATCGCGTTTTCCATCAGGAAGGGAGAACGCCGGATCAGGGCATCCTGCCTCGATTTTGTGGCTCCCGATGGATCGAAGGGGCTCGAGGCCGATCTGCTCCTCGTCCAGCCGCCCGATGCCGACAGCATGAACATTGCCACATCCTGGAAGGAGAACAGAAAAGCTTTCTATTACAATAGGAAAATCAACTGCATGCCGGCGAGCGGTACTGTGAGGCTGGGTTCGCGCAGCTATGGTTTCAAACCCGAGACAGCGTTCGGCGGCCTCGATTGGGGCCGGGGCGTCTGGACCTATAAAAACCGCTGGTACTGGGGCTCGGCCTCCGGCCTGCTCGATGGCGTACCCTTCGGCTGGAACATTGGCTACGGTTTTTCGGACCGCGGCCCTGCCTCGGAGAATATGCTGTTTTACGGGGGAAGGGCGCACAAGCTCGAGGAAGTGAGTTTTCGAATCCCCGGCGGCCCGGCGGGCGCATTGGATTATCTCGCGCCATGGAAGTTCGAGAGTTCGGATGGGCGTTTCGAGATGGAATTCCAGCCCATCGTGGACCGGAGCAGCTCGACCGATCTGCTTTTCATAAAATCGATCCAGCACCAGGTCTTCGGCTATTTCACGGGGCAGGCGATACTCGACGACGGAAGGCCTCTCAAGGTGGAGCGCTTTCTAGGCTTCGCCGAAGACGTGCTGAACTGGTGGTGAGGGCTGAAGTGCCGTGGAGCCAGTCGTCTGGCGTCCGCCGAACCCACGGCACCTGCCTCGGCCCTACCAGCCGAGTATGCGCCTGCGGTTGGCTGTTCCTATCGCGGCGAGCCTCTCCATGGGCTCGGCTCCCGCATCCGCGGTCTGCTTGTATTCTATGGCGAACTGGTTCATCGAAAAATGCCTGAAAACCCAGACCTTTTCCCGGAGGGAAGGGGAGGCTGTCCCGTACAGCCTGGTCGCTTCCTCGGCCCAGGCCGCGAATAGCCCCTTGGGCTTTATTTCCCCGTAGCCGGAAATCCAGAGGACGCCGCCCAGGCAGGAGTGGAGCCTGAAGGCGAAGCCGGCCATCGTCCGCTGGCTTTCGTCGAGAAGGCGGTCCAGTTCGTCCAGCCGCGCCACCGAAACGTCGGCCGCCAACCGGCGCAGCGCCCTGATCTCCGCCGTTTTGGGCGTGTGGACGGGCGTCTTGTTGATGATGAGGCTGACCGCCCTGAAGTCCATCCCCAGTTCCTTGAGAAACCAGCTCTGCGCGAGCTTGCCCGACTGGCCGACGAGGTAGCGCCGGTTGGCGGCCTTCTGCTCGTTCTTGCCCGGATTGTCGGCGACGATGATGAAGCGGGGCTTGTCATTCAATCCCAGATCGTCGAGGGCTTCGTTGTAGACGACGGGCGTCTCGATTCTGTAATCGTCGTAGCCGAGGGAGACTCGCAGCGCTTCCTGAAGGCCGCCCAGCCAGGCTGCCCTCCCGACGAGCGATGCCGCGTAGTCCCTGAATTCGCGGCGTATCGCATCCAATTCGTCATATTGCTTCTTCGTCATCGCCTCTCCCCGGCCTTCGTGCCGCCACGTTTCGCGGTCATACTAGCAGGATGGGGGCTGGAGCGCAAAGCCCATTCCGCATGCCGAAAGCGCAAAGCCCATTCCCCAGGCCCGGGCGCATCGGCTATACTGAATGCCATGAGTGCGCCAGTTCGGCGTTTGATATATAGCAGGGTGAGATACCCTGTCCGGTAAAGTTTAGCCAACAGCCGGTACTTAGCCTTGGAGCCGAAGCCGTGAGGTGAGGTTTAAGCGTAGGCAAAGGA
>JBAQLW010000406.1:0-7078 GCA_049302175.1 Rectinemataceae bacterium | reverse complement strand
AGCATAATCGAAATGTGGAAGGGGAGCCTATGCATAAAAATTCTGGCGTTTATTCTCGGGACATCAAGCGTTCCCCAGCCTTGGGCGCGACAGCCGCCATCCTTCTGCTCGCGACTCTTCTGTCGACATCCTGCGCGACGAAGCTTTCCCCCATCCCCGAAGGCATAAGTTCTGCCGAAATCATCCAGAAGGCTCAGGAGCGCTCCGATCTCTACGATTGGGAAGGCGCCCAGTACTACTACAAGGCACTGCTGGAGAAATTCCCAGACGACAGGAATCTCGTCGTTTCAGCCATGTATGAATTGGCTTTCATCGAATACAAGCAGGGCCACTACGATTCGGCCAGGGCTGGATTGAACGCCGTGCTGGGAAAATACGCGTCCCCCGAAGGCGCCGGCCTGCCCCTGACCTGGAAGATTCTGGCCGAAAAGGTGATCGCCAAGCTGCCTGCCGAAACGCCAGCCGCTGCGGTTACCACGACAACACTTGCTCCGGCAGCCAAATAACCTATAACGAAACCGGCGGCTCGTCGGCCGAAAGCTCATCGGCGATCTGCATCCATTCCTCATTCAGCGCCGATGCTTCTTCGTCGAGCCCGGCGATCGAGGCCAGGATCTTCTTCACTTTGGCGCCGTCGGAGTAGTTCGAAGGCAAGGCCATATCGTTCTCCAGGGCACGCTTTCCTGCCGCTACCGATTCGAGCTTGGCCAATATCTCCTCTTCCCTCTTTTTCAGCTTGCGCTGGCGCGCTTTCCTGGCTTTTTCATCTCCCCATGAGGCCGCGGAGAGGGGAAACGAAGGCGATGCGGGATTGAGGCTTGGGGAGAAGGTCGGGAAGTCGGCCTCACCGGCTTCAAGCGAGGCCTTTTTCTCCAGGTAGTAAGCGTAATCGCCATAATACAGGCGCGGAGTCCTGCCCGCATCGAGCTCCAGAACCAGGTCGGCGAGCTCGGCGATGAAGCCGCGGTCGTGCGAAACGAAGAGGACGGTGCCTTCGAAACTCCTGAGGGCTTCGAGGAGGACATCCTTCGATGTCAGGTCGAGATGGTTGGTGGGCTCGTCGAGGATGAGGAGGTTGGCCGGACGGAGAAGCATCTTGAGGAGGGCGAGGCGCGAACGCTCTCCGCCCGAGAGCACCGAAACGGGTTTTTCCACGTCGTCGCCGCGGAAGAGGAAGGCTCCGAGCATGTTCCTGAGCTTGGGATTGAGTTCGGTGGGGCATACCGTTTCGGCCTCTTCCTCGACGGTTCTGTTCGATGAGATTTTTTCGGCCGAATCCTGGGCGAAATAGCCTATCTCTATGCCTGCGCCGAGGGTGATTGAACCCTCGAAAACCTTGTCCGTTCCGGCGATGAGGCGCATGAGGGTCGATTTTCCCGCCCCGTTCGGGCCAACAAAGGCGATCTTGCGGCCTCGCTCGATCTCGAGCGACAGCTTGTCGATGACGCGCAGGCTCCCATAGGATTTCCCGACATCCTCGAGCCGCACCGCAATCTTGCCCGAACGGGGCGCTGCCGGGAATTTGAAGTGTATGTGCTTCATCCCTTCGGGGATCTCGATGGGGACGATTTTCTCCAGCATCTTGATGCGGCTCTGCACCTGTGCCGCCTTCGAAGCCTTGTACCGGAATCGCCTGACGAAATCCTCTATCTTCTGGATCTCTTCCTGCTGTCGCTCCCATAGGTCGAAAATCGTTTCCAGTTCCTTCGCCCTCTTGTCTTCATAGGCCGAGTAGCTGCCCGGATAGCGGGAGAGCTTGCCGTTGAAGAGTTCGTACACCTCATCTATGGTGACGTCGAGGAAATAGCGGTCATGCGACACGAGGAGGACACCGCCCCGATAGTCGTGCAAGAAACCTTCGAGCCAAGTCCGCGCCTCGAGGTCAAGATAGTTCGTTGGCTCGTCGAGGAGCATGATGTCGGGATCCTCGAGCAGGACCTTGGCGAGGGCGAGCCGCATCTGCCAGCCGCCTGAAAGCTCCTTCGTGTTCTTCTGGAAATCCTTGTCGGCGAAGCCGAGCCCCCGCAGGACTTCGGCAATGCGCTCGGCGCGGCGGAAGTAGCCGCTCGACTCCACGGCCCGGCCTATCTGGTCGAATTCCTCCAGGAACCTTCTCGTCTGTTTCTCGTCGAGGTCCCGCTCCTGGAGCCTGTGTCCCAGTTCCTCCTGGGTGAGGAGCATTTCCGAAATGTGGGAGAAAGCCGTTTCAACCTCGTCGAGGACGGTACCAAGGCCGAGGGTGACATTCGTCTGCGGAAGGTAGCTTATGCGCGCGCCCTTGGTTATGGCTATGTCGCCCGTGTCGGCCTTGAACTGGCCGACTGCTATCTTCATGAGGGTCGATTTTCCCGCACCGTTGGGTCCGGCCAAGGCAGCCCTGGAGCCTTCCATGAGGGTGAGTGTCGCCGATTTAATGAGGTCCCTGGCTCCGAAGGCCACGCTGACATTGCTCAGTTGTACGAAAGCCATTATTTCCTACTGCTGGGCCGGGAATTCCAGGATCGCCGTGCCGAACCTGCCGTCTATTTCTCCCGCGGGGAGCCCTGGAGCCGCGGGGAGAACCTTGGCGAGCGTCAGCTTGTCGGGTTCCAGCGTGTACACATAATCCGCCCTCCCTTCCCCTGAATCGGGGTAGAGGGAGAAACCGCCTTGCCAATTCTCAGAAAGCCCTTCCGACAGCCGCAGGCCAAAACTCACCCTTCCCTTCTGCTCAGGGACGCTGTCATCGGCCGAGGGAGGAAAACCGGCGGGTAGAAAAAGCGTATCCTTCCAGGAGTACAAACCGCTCGGCCACAGCTCCAGCCTGCCCGCTGCCGGCGAAGAAAAGGCAAGCATCCCCGTGCTTTCCCTGCCTGGACCGAGAACCACCGCAGAAGCGAAGAAACTGCGGGAAGATGCGGAACGCCGCGCTTCCTCCGAGCGGATAGCCTCGCGGATATCCCGTTTCACATCGATGAAGCGCAGGTAATTGTCGCCAGAGCGCCAGCCTGCCAGGTCTGAGGGCGGTTCCGCTCCGACTGTCGGTCCCCATGCCACCAGAATGCTCGTCGGACCATCCCTCTTTATCCTCAGGTCGGTGGATTCGAAGACAAGCCAGTCCTTGTCCTGCGAAATCGACGAGTACTCGAATACCTTCGAACTCGCGGGAAGCTCCACGCGGACCTGCCGGTTGATGGCATCGCAGAAAAGGCCGAAACGCAGGGAGAAATAGTCAAGATCAACCGTGCCTTCTTCAAGCATCGAGGAATACCATGCTGGTCGCCATGTACGGGAGAATACGTCGGCGATGGCCTTTGAATCGCTCTGTACTTCCACCTGCTCGGGCACCTCGCCCGTACTCTCGTCGAACATGCGCATCGCGTAGCTGAAGACATAGCCTTTCGTGCCGTCGAGGGTGAGGACGAAATACCAGTCGCCCGGCAGTTTTTCCGATCCGGTGTAGACGGCTTCCCCCTCTACGCGCTCGAGAGCCTTCACCATCTCGTTTTCCTTGAGCCTGTACACGCGTCTGATAGCGTTCGAGTTCGATGGGGTCTCCCTGACGGGCAGACCGTCCCTCGCGGCTATCAGATAGATGGAAACGAGGTCGGCCATGCGGGCGATCCTCTTCCGGGCCTCGCTCTTCGAAGTAAAGGCTTCAATTTGCCAGAGTGGTACTTCCAGCTTCTCCGACGCGGCGCCCCTTTTCGGGTCGTCGGGCAATCCGATGACATATTGCTTGGTGATATTGGATTTCAGGTAGATGGGCACTATTGTCCCAGCCTTCGCGCTCGTTCCCTTCACTGTCCACAGCACGACGCCCCAGCCAATCCTGGAGGCACAGGAGGCAAGGGAGCCGAAGGAGACCAGAAGAAGGAGAGCGAGTAGGGCGTAAAGCGACCTCTTGATGCCTGTTTTCATGCGGGGGAAGTGTACACCGCGACGCCGATTCAGGTAAAGGCGCGTGGAGACCCTTGCTCCGCGCGGGAATCTGCGCAGATCCCTGCGCGGAGGCGATACGAGGTAGCAAATCGGAGGATCTGTGCTATCATATCCGAATCAGTTTCGCGAGGAGCAGCATCTATGAAGGGAGATGAGGCGAAAATCGCCTCCACAGCCAATCCTGTAGCCGCGATAGAGATAGGTTCGACCGGCATACGTCTGCTTGTCGCCGCCATCGAGGCGGCAGGGAGCATCAAGGTACTCGACAGGGCAGGCAAGCCTTCGCGGATTGGCCGAGATGTGTTCACCCAAGGGAGTATCGGCAGGGAGGCTATCCGCGAGACTATCGCCGTCTTGGCATCCTTCCGCGAACTCCTCTCAGGCTATGGGATTTTCCCCGATGAAACCAAGGTGATCGCGACGAGCGCCCTCAGGGAAGCCTCCAACAGGGACACCTTCGTCGACAGGGTAGCCCTTCAGACCGGCTTCAAAATCAGGATCGTCGAGGATATCGAGGAAAACCACCTCATGTACCTGGCTGTGCAGCAAGCCCTCCAGGACGAACGCAGGCTTCTGTCACGATCGAACGCGATGATCCTGGAGGTGGGTGGAGGAACGACGGAAGTGATGATCCTGAGGCGGGGGAAAATGGTGTCGAGCCACAGCCTCCATATCGGAACCCTCAGGCTCGACGAGCAGATGCGCGAAGCAGGGGCCTCTAAGAATTATCTCCAGGAATACCTCGAGAGCAACATCAAGACGGCTTGCGACCTCATGGCCGAGGATATTCCCTTGGAGTCCATCAAGTCGTTCATCGTCATCGGCGCCGATGCCCGGTTCGCCGCCTATTGCGTATCCGGCAAGGATTTCGGAACCTACTCCCTTCTCGAACGGGACCATTTCATAGCTTTCGCCGAATCCATATCCAAGCTCTCCATCGAGGAGTGCATTGCCACCTATCAGCTGCCCTGGGCCGAAGCCGAAGGGCTCGCCCCCGGGCTCGCGATCGAATCCCTCTTCCTGGCTCGCACCGGGGCCGAGCTCGTTGTCGTTCCCAATGTCTCCATCAGGGAAGGCCTCCTTCTCGCGGAGGTCAGAGGCCTCGATCCCGGGGTCGAGGAAGAGCTCAGGCAGCAGATTATCGCCTCCGCCCGCGCCCTCGGCAAACGCTACCGCTACGACAGCGCTCACGCGGGCAGCGTTGGAGCCTTGAGCCTGGCTATATTCGACACGCTCTCCAAAGAGCATGGGATGGGCCGCCATGAGCGCCTCCTCCTCGAGACAGCCGCGATACTCCACGATGTCGGAACCTACATCCGCTCATCGGGCCACCATCGCCACGGCGAATACATTGTATCGAATTCCGAGATATTCGGGCTCAACAGGAGCGATATCAATATCATCTCAAATGTCGTGCGCTATCACCGGCGCACGCCGCCGGCACCAACCCATGTGAATTATATTTCGCTTCCGCGAGAAGACAGGATAGTCGTCATGAAGCTCTCCGCCATACTCCGCGTCGCCGATGCCCTGGACAGGAACCACTCGGGGAGAGTGGCCGACGCCACGTTCGACAAAAGCGGGGACAAGTTCATCATTCGATCGGCGCGGAATCTCGATTTCTCGCTCGAGAGGCTTTCGCTCGCCGATAAGGGCGACCTGTTCGAGGACGTTTTCGGCCTCGCCCCAACCATAGTCTAGAGGCTACCATGAGCGTATATCCCGTTGTGAACCGAGAGTTATCCTGGATCGAATTCAACGCGCGCGTGCTCGGAGAGGGGCTGAAACACTCATGGCCCCTCCTCGAGCGGCTGAAATTCCTCAGCATCGTGTCGTCGAATTTCGACGAGTTCTTCATGGTCCGTGTAGCGGGGCTTAAGGCTTCGATACGCCGCGCCGAACCGATGTCCAACGAGGCGGGGGTTACACCCGAGCAGCTTCTCGCCACGATAGCCGCCCGCGTCAAGGAAATGTCGGCCCTTCAATACAAGTGCCTGACAGGCGATATCCTTCCCGCCCTCGCTGCTGCGGGGCTGGAGATAGTGCCGCCCGAGCATTGGACGACAGCGGAAAAGCGCCATCTCGAAATCTATTTCAACGAGCAGGTCTTCCCCCTCGTCACGCCCCTGCGAATAACCCCGCTGGCCGTCGAGGAGGAGGAGGTTTTCCCCTCCATAGGCAATTTGCGGATCCACTGCGCCTTCCAGCTCGAAACCGAAAAGGGGGACATGGTATACGCCGCCGCTCAAGTACCGATGAACTCCGGGCGCTTCATCCCCCTCCCCAGCCGGGACGATGATGCCGAGGAGCATCTCCGCTTCGCCCTCATCGAGGATATCATCATCAGCTTCGCCTCCAGGCTTTTCCCCGGCCACAAGGTCAATGGCTCCCTCGCCTTCAAGGTGACGCGGGACGCCGATTCGGGCGTGGACGAAAACAGGCAAGAGGATTTCCTCAGCGCGATGGAGGAGGTCCTGGCTGGACGCCAAAACTCCACGCCAGTCCGTCTGAGCGTTTCGGGTAAATCGCCCGCCATCGTCGCCGTTTTGCAGAAAGGTCTGGGTCTCGGCGAGATCGACACGTATCGGCTGGGCGGCCCCATAGACCTGGCAGGCTTTCACGAACTCGCCGCGATAGAGGAAAAGACGCATACCCAGGTGGGCGCTCGCCTCTTGGACAAGCCTTGGATTCCCATAACCCTCCCCGGCACGGAAGGAGCGAGCGTTTGGGACGAGATAGAGAGCGGAGACAGGCTCGTCCATGTGCCCTACGAGTCCTTCGCGGCGATCCAGCGTTTCCTCGACGAAGCCGCCGACGATCCTTCGGTCCTGGCGATAAAGATGACCCTCTACAGGACTTCGGGCGATTCGCCCGTCGTCAAGGCTCTTATGAGGGCGGCGCGCAAGGGAAAGCAGGTAGCCGTCGTGGTGGAGCTTAAGGCGCGATTTGACGAGGAGCGCAATATCACGTGGGCATCGACCCTGGAGCAGGCAGGGGCGATCATCACCTATGGGGTCGCCCGCCTCAAGGTCCACGCCAAGGCAGCCCTCGTGATCCGCAGGACGAAGGATGGTCAAATCCGCAAGTATCTCCACCTTTCCACCGGCAACTACAACGACAAGACGGCGAAAATCTACTCGGACCTGTCGATCCTCAC
>JBAQLW010000405.1:0-13185 GCA_049302175.1 Rectinemataceae bacterium | reverse complement strand
CGGCTATGCTGAGGCGCGATGAAACTATGGTTGAAATATGCCGCCGGAATCCTTTTCGGCGCGGCGCTTTTTGCCGTGAGCCCCAAACACCTCCTCAACGAAGGCGGAGCTTTGGCTTCCCTCGCCGAGATTTCGCTGCGAATTGGCTGGTATGTCTTCGGCTTGCTGCTTTGCGTCAACTTTCCGCTCGCCATTTTAAAGCTGTATGAGGAAAAAAAATTCTGGCGAATTGAGGCGAGAAGCACCGCTTTCGCCCTGACATCCCTTTTCGCTGGAGGTCTCCTGGGCATCGCGGCCGCCCTTGTGGTCCTGCCCGTCCGCATCCCGCTCTTATCGGATACCTCATCCCAGTCGATTCAAGGCATAGAGAACGGAATTTTGGAGATTTTTCCGCGTAGTTTGTCGGCTGCCCTGCTCTCTCCTGGAGGCTTGATCGTTCCAGCCCTCATTTTTGCCTTGTCCATCGGCCTCGCGATGGCCCACGACCCGATCGCGGCCCGTCCTGTAGCCAATCTCCTCGATTCGCTGTCCAGAATTCTCCATACGATCAACGTATTCATAACTGAAATTCTCGGCGTTCTTCTCATTCCCATCTCGGCTCATGCTCTCCATGCAGTATCGACTTCGTTCAATGGGGGAATCTATTCATCTTTCCTCCTCATCATGGCTTCAGCTTCGTTATGTCTCATCGTTCTCGTGATTCCATTGGCCGTCTTCCTTTTGAATGGAAGGAAGAATCCCTTCCCCCTCATTCACTCCAATGTCCCAGCCGTGCTCGCGGCCTTCGTCTCTGGCAGTCTGCGGTTTTCTTCGGGCTCGACGATCCGCCTGGCCAGGGAGAACATGGGGATCAAGCGTCGTCACATTGCCGTGATCACGCCCTCGATGCTCATTTTCGGAAGAATGGGTACGGCCTTCGTCGCCGCGCTTTCCTTTGTCATCATACTTTCATCCTATTCCCAGCTGACGATTTCCCTGCCCAGCCTGATCCTCATCGCCTTCATCATCCCCTTGGCGACGATCATGGCGAGCGCGACAATCGATGCCGGCCCCATCGTCGTGCTGACCTTGAGCTGCGGCTTTTTTGGGCGAGGCTTTGAGAATGGCTATCTCGTCATGGTGCCTGTCGCCCTGTTCTTGTCGATGGTGGCAGCCCTCATCGACGCGCTGTGGA
The DNA here is from genome assembly GCA_049302175.1 of Rectinemataceae bacterium. GTDB lineage: Bacteria > Spirochaetota > Spirochaetia > Treponematales > Rectinemataceae > CAYXUF01. The sequence goes on along the minus strand of JBAQLW010000405.1, from coordinate 12,011 downwards.
TGGGTTTGGCCCAGGCTGTTGCCGCTCGCCGCCTCGTACCCCTCGATCCCAAGGACATGCTGCATTTTATATGATTCGGCGGGCTTGATTGTCTTGAGGCTTGACGATCCACATCCGCCGATCTACTATTAAGAAATATGGACCTAATGACAGTTCTCAATACCGATATGATCGCGCTTCATCTCTCCGGCGTTACCAAGGATGAGATCATCGACGAGCTCATCGACATAACGATGAAAAGCGGCAAGGTGAAGGACAGGGAGGCCGCCAAGGCTTCCGTGCTCGAGCGCGAGACGAGGATGAGCACGGGCATGAAGCACGGCATAGCTATCCCCCACGGCAAGACTTCCGCCGTCTCGGAGCTTGTCGCCTGCGTGGGCGTTTCCGACAAGGAAGTGGATTTCGAAGCCCTCGACCACAAGGGATGCAAGATATTCATAATGACCCTCTCCCCTCCGGAAAAGACGGGCCCTCATCTTCAGTTCCTTGCGGAGGTGAGCATGCTCTTCAGGAGCGAAGAAAAGCGCCAGGCTATTCTCGCTTCCTCGACGGCTCAGGAAGTCCTCGACATCCTCAGACCCTGATTTCCGGCAATACCGCAGGATAAAAACAAGGGCTGTTCAGGAATCGCTTCCTGAACAGCCCTTGGCATTCATGCGGGGGATTGAAGTATGCCGCGCTTACTCCAGAATTGCCAGGACGTCTGCCATCTTCACGATGAGGTGCTCGGTGCCCTGAATCTTGATCTGGGTTCCTGCGTACTTGTCATACATGACTTCATCGCCGGCCTTGACCTTGATCACTTCAGTGTCGGTGCCCACGGCGACGACGACGCCCGTCTGGGTCTTTTCCTGGGCTGTCTGCGGAATGATGATGCCGCCGGCGGTCTTTGTCTCGCTTTCCTTGATCTTGATGAGAATGCGATCACCCAAGGGTTTGACGTTCATACAGTATCCTCCTGAACTTTCGTTTGAGTTGAAATGGATGTAACAAATATAGAAAAACTATTGCAAAGGGTCAAGAGAAGAAGACCGGGAGATTGCAGGATTCATCGCCCTTCGATATGATAGCCGAAACGTACGATTCAGGATTTTTCGATGCAAATATTTCTTGTCGCGTATATGGCGATTCTCCTCCTGGTGGCTATCCTGTCCTCCCGCAGACAAGCTAGTTTCCAGAATTTCGTGTTGGCCGACAGGAACCAGCCCAGGATACTCATCATTGGATCGATGCTCGCCTCCACGATCGGCGGGGGGCTGACCTTGGGCACGGTGAGCAAGGCCTACACCATCGGTTTTCCCGCATTCTGGTTCGTCGCCTCGGGAGCCCTCGCCCATCTGATCCAGGGCATATTCCTTTCGGAAAAGGTGAGAAAGACAGAAGCCCTGACACTCCCCGACCTGGCGGAAAAACTGTCTTCGCCCGCCATCCGGCGATTGACGGGCGCCATCATCGTCATAACATGGACCGGTATCGCGGCAGGCCAGTTCCTGGCGGCGAGCAAGATTGTCGCATCGATAACGGGCATCCCCCACCAGTGGGCCGTGATCGCTTCGGCGTCATTCCTCGTCATCTACACGGTCATCGGCGGGCAGAAATCGATTCTCCGCACCGATCTTTTCCAGTTCGGACTTCTAGCCATCGCCATACTCGCTGCCGTCGCATGGCTTTTCGGTACCACTCCCTTCTCCTTGAAAGCCCTCGATATCCGGCTTTTCTCCCCCACCTTCGGAGCCTTGGACCTTCTCTACTATCTTGTCGTCGTCGCTGGATCCTATCTGATCTGCCCCATGATGTTCGGTCGGATACTCTCCTCCGATTCTCCGGCTTCGGCGCGCAAGGCTTCCTTCACGAGCGCTTTGGGAATGCTCATCTTCGCCTTTGCCATCACTTCCATCGGGCTCTGGGCCAAGGCTTCTGGCATCGATTTCAAGGGCTCAGATCCCCTGAATGCCCTCATCGGCTCCGTGTTTCCCGCCTGGCTCTCCTTTCTGATGCTTTTCGGCATACTGGCCGCTATCCTGTCGACGGCCGATACAGTCCTTCTCACCGCCGCGGGCATTCTCGAGCATGACGTGCTCGACGGAGACTCGATACATAGGACACAGTTCTGGGTCGGGCTTATCGCCATCGTGGCCAGCGCCATCGCCTTGTTTGAAACTGATATAGTCGATCTTCTCCTGAAAACCTACCAGGGATACACATCAGGCATTGTCCCAGCCCTATTCATAGCACTCGCCGCAAGCGGCTCGAGAAAGGTGAAAAGCGGCTATCTCTTCGCGGCCATCACTCTAGGTTATGCTCTGGGTACAGGTGGAAGTCTCTTCGCCACGGGAACCAGCCAGAAACTGATGGCTTTTGCCGGCATTCTCGCTTCGTCCCTCATCGCTCTTGCTGGACTTCGCCCGGAGAGAAAGATCTGAGTTCCGCTGGCGGCGATTCCCCTTTCCCTCTTTACAGCTCTCTGACGTTTTTTCCTTTATTGTCATATTGACATCGTAAGCCTATTCATGGTCCACTCCCATCGTGACAAGTTTTATATTTTTGTCACAAATAAGGAGTCGCCAGGATGTCCGTCGTCATACGATCAATCGCTGCCTATATCCCTCCGCTCAGAGTCTCTAATGAAGATCTGGCTGCAAAACTCGATACAACCGATGAATGGATTCGTTCCCATACGGGGATTGGCGCTCGCCATTTCGCCGACAAAGGTGTCCTGACGAGCGACATGGCGGCTGATGCCGCACGATCCGTTATGGAAAAGGCCCGGATCGGCCCCCATGATCTCGATCTCATCGTCGTTGCCACAGCCACCCCCGATTTCTTCGGGTTTCCGTCCACGGCCTGCATCGTGCAGGACAAGATTGGCGCATTCGGCTGCACAGCCTTCGATGTCGTGGCGGGATGCTCAGGTTTCCTCTATGCCCTCGACATAGCCTCTTCCATGCTCGAAACAAGGCATGGGCGGCATGCCCTCGTCATCGGTGCGGAAGAACTCTCGCGGGTCGTGGACTGGAACGACCGCTCAACGGCCGTGCTATTCGGAGACGGAGCCGGCGCAGTGATACTGTCCCGGATCGACGAGGCCGGACGCGGTTGCCTGTCATTCATACTTGGTGCCGAAGGCTCGGGGGCGATGGACCTCCACCTTGTCCAGTCTCCCCGCATAGACGCTTATGAGCGCGAGACTCCTATTGTGCCGACGATCGCGATGAACGGCAAAAAGGTGTATGATTTCGCCGTCAAATCGCTCACCGTCCTCATCGAGCGGATTATGCACGCCACAGTGTACAAGCTCGAGGACTTCACATGGATCATTCCCCACCAGGCGAACGCCCGCATTGTGCAGGCCGCCGGGAAACGTTTTGGAATACCGCCGGAAAAGTTTTACCTCAACATAGAGGAATACGCCAACACCTCGTCGGCGTCCATTCCCCTCGCCCTTGCCGAGATGGATGCCAAGGGACTGCTGAAAACAAACGATCTCATAATGCTTTTGGGTTTCGGGGCGGGTTTGACCTATGGAGCCGCCGTCATACGCTGGTGAGGATCGGGAGGAATTTATGCATAGAAAGATTGCGGTGACAGGCCTTGGGGTTATCAGCCCGCTTGGCAATGATATGGAAAGCTTCTGGGCCGCCCTTCTGCGCGGCGAATCGGGTGCGGGTCCGGTGACCAAATTCGATGCCTCCGGTCTCGAATCGCGGATCGCCGCTGAGGTCAAAGGTTTCGATCCAGGGCTTTGGATGGACAAGAAGGAATCGCGGAAGATGGCGCTTTTCTCGCAGTACGCCGTAGCCGCTTCGGTACAGGCCTGGCGCAACGCCGGGCTCGACGAGGCGAAGGAAGGCGGCGGCGCCCCCGATATCGACAGGGAGCGGGTGGCTGTCTGCCTCGGGAACGGTATCGGCGGCCTGGAGATTTTCCAGGAATCCTATGCCAAGCTCCTCGAATCGGGGCCCGACAGGATGCCGCCCATGACGATACCCCTCATGATCGCGAATGAGGCGGCGGCCAACGTGGCGATGCGTCTCGGCCTTCAAGGCCCCGCTTTCACCCAGGTGACAGCCTGTGCCTCCGGCACCGACGCTATCGGCCAAGCCATCGATCTTCTGCGTTCAGGCAGGGTCGACATTGCGGTGGCGGGCGGCACCGAGGCTTCCATAACGATCTTCGCCATGGGCGGATTCTGCCGGTTGAAGGCTCTCTCAACCCTGCACAACGACGATCCGACTAAGGCTTCCAGGCCTTTCGACAAAGACAGGGATGGATTTCTCATCGGCGAGGGAGCTGGCATCCTCATCCTCGAGGATTACGAGAGGGCGAAGGCCCGCGGCGCCAAGGTATACGCCCTGGCTTCAGGATATGGAGCGACCTGCGACGCCTACCATCTGACGGCGCCGAGTCCCGACGGCAGCCAGGGAGCGCGCGCACTGAAGTTAGCCCTCGAGGACGCGGGGCTCCAGCCCTCGGAAGTTGGCTACTACAATGCCCACGGCACGTCGACCCAGCTCAACGACCCCACCGAATCGGCCATGGTGAAGAAAGCCTTCGGCGCCGCCGCGGGGAAGCTCAAGATAAGTTCGACGAAGAGCATGACGGGGCACTGCCTGGGAGCCACTGGGGCGATCGAGGCGATAGTCTGCGTCAAGGCCATCGAAACCGGCTGGCTGCCGCCGACGATCAACCTCGACAATCCCGACCTGGAAGCGGGCTGCGACCTGGACTATATACCGAAGGTGGCCATACACCATCCTGTTGATGCCGCCCTCTCTGCCTCCCTGGGTTTCGGCGGGCACAACGGGGCCCTGGCTTTCAGCCGCGCGTGATTCACCCCTGATGCTTTCCGCGCTCGTTCGGGATTTTTTCGGGGCTTCTCGCGCAGCGAGCCCTTCTTTTCGCGCCGCGTTCCGGCGTAGTATACTCACCATAAAAGGCACAACACATGGAAAACATCGAATCATATCTGCCACACCGTCCTCCCTTTCTCTTTGTCGACGATGTCGGAATCGAAGGATCGACAATTCTGGCTTCAAGGATCTTCAGGGCTGAGGAATGGTTCTTCAAGGGACATTTTCCGGCATATCCGGTAGTGCCTGGCGTCCTCCTCGTCGAATCCCTGGCCCAGGCGGGGGGAGTGGGCGCAAAGCTGCTCGGGGTAAAACCCAAAGGCCTCTTCGTGCTCGCGAGGATTCGCAGCGCGACTTTCAGACGCCAGGTGCACCCAGGGGAGAGGCTTGATATGGAAATATCGATCGTCAAATCGAGCGCCCTCGTTCTGCACCAGAAAGGGCGAGGACTCGTCGACGGCCAGGTGGCCATAGAAGCCGAGTGGGTGTCGATGTCGTCGGGGGTGGATGAATGATGATAAAGCCAATGGTAAGGAACAATATCTTCCTCAACGCCCATCCGCTGGGCTGCGCCCGGGAAGTCCAGTCGCAGATAGAGCGCGCTTCGGTCTTCGGGACGAAGATGGACGCGACGCGGGCAGCGGGCCATGGCCGGCCTGCCCGGGTTCTTGTGATCGGCGCTTCCACCGGCTATGGTCTTGCGTCCAGAATTACGGCCGGCTTCGCGTACGGGGCGGCTACCGTGGGTTTTTCCTATGAGAAGGAACCCTCGGCCTCCAAAACGGCGACACCGGGCTGGTATGCCAACAGAGCCTTCGATGCCGAGGCGGCCAAAGCGGGCATTTTTTCCAAAACTTTCGATGTCGACGCGTTTTCCCACGAAGCCAAGACTCTCGCCGTCGAAACCGCCCGGTCGGGGGGCTTTGTCTACGATCTCGTCATCTATTCCCTTGCGAGTCCGGTGCGCGTCGATCCCGATTCGGGGACGATGTACAGATCGGTGATCAAGCCCATCGGAAGGCCCTACGCGGGGAAAACGGTGGACGTTTTCTCGGGCGCGATACGCGAAGCCCACATCCAGCCGGCCGACGAGAAGGAAATCGAGGAGACGGTAAGGGTGATGGGCGGCGAGGACTGGTCGCTCTGGATCGAGGCGCTGGCGGCGGCCGGCGTTCTCGGCAGGAACGCCCTCACACTGGCATATTCCTACCTCGGCCCTCCCCTTTCCTGGCCCATCTACAGGGACGGAACCATAGGACGAGCCAAGTCCCATCTCGAGGAGAGCGCCCGAAGCATCGAAACCAAGCACGGGGCTTCCGGTCTGCGGGCCTTCGTGTCGATCAACAAGGCCGTGGTCACCCGAGCTTCCGCGGTGATACCCGTCATACCTCTCTATGTTTCGACCTTGTTCAGGGTGATGAAGGATCGAAAAATCCACGAGGACTGCCTCGACCAGATGCTGAGGCTGTTCCGCGAAAGGCTCTACAGGAGGGAAAACCCAGCCGTTCCCGTCGACACCGAGGGCAGGATCAGGCTCGATGAGCTGGAGATGGGCGCTTCCGTACAGAACGAAGTGTCATCGCGTCTCGCGAGGATCAACGAGGATAATATGAACGAGTTAGCCGATATCGAGGGTTTCCGCAGCGACTTTCTGCGCGCCCACGGCTTCGATGTTCCAGGCGTCGACTACGATGCCGAGGTCGATCCTCTCTGATGAACATTCTCTTTCTCGAGAAGGGTGGACCGCAGTGTATCGTTCCCAGGACGGATCGGCGCTTTGAGCATATTGTCAGAATTCTCAAAAAGAAGGAAGGCGATTCAATCGCCGCAGGTTGTTCCGATGGAACCATCGGACTGGCCCACATAGGCACGATATCGCCCGAAGGGCTCAGTCTTTCCTATGTGCCCGAAACCCAGGCTCCCGGTCTGCGGCCTATCCTTCTCCTTATGGGCTTCCCGCGCCCGATTCAGGCCGGACGGATACTCAAGGATCTCACCAGCCTCGGAATCGCCGGGATTTGGTTCGCGCTTTCCGATCTTGGCGAAAAGTCCTTCGCGGAATCGACGTTTTTCAAAGAGAAGGAATACGGTACATACCTTGTAGAGGGAGCGGAGCAGGCGGGCAATCCCCGGCTTCCAGAGATTCGAAGCTTCTGGAGCATCGACAGGGCATGCGCGGAGCTTGATAAGGATGAGGAAGCCTCAGGCCAGCATTCGTCGCGGCTCATGTTCCATCCCGATCCTTCATCGCCAACAATCGCCGCCCTTTCCACCCTCGAGCCTCAGGTCACGCTCGCGATCGGCAGCGAACGAGGCTGGACGGAAAGGGAGAGGTCCCTTCTCGCCGCCCATGGGTTCCAGGTTTGCCGGCTCGGCGACCGAATCCTGAAAACGGAGACCGCGGCTCTCGCCGCGGTCTCTATAGTCCTTTCACGCCTCGGATTCATGTAAGATCACGTCGAATGTGAAATCGCTCCGGGCATGAATGTACTCAAAGCTTCAGCAATCCCTTCAGCGTCCTGACATCATTCGCGAACCTGTCGCAGGCGAGCTGCACGGGTTCGGGAGAGGACATGTCCACCCCCGCCACCTTCAGCGCCTCGATGGGGAAACGCGAGCCTCCGGATCTCAGGAAAGCGAAGTAGGCATCCCGTTCGGCCTTGCCGCCATGGAGCACCCGTTCCGAGAGGGTGATGCTGGCCGAGATGCCGGTCGAATATTTATAGACATAGAATGCGTTGTAAAAATGGGGAATGCGCAGGCCTTCGAGGTCAGAGATCGTTTCCAGCCTCATCTGCGGTCCGAAGTATTTCTCCAGGAGCTTTCTGTATTCCGCCCTCAAGGAATCCACGGTGAGGGGCTGGCCCGATTCGGCCATGGCGTGGGTCACCGCCTCGTACTCCGCGAACATTGTCTGCCTGAACAGGGTGCCGAGGGTATCGTCGATGCGGTTGGCGAGGAGGGCGGCCCTTTCGTCGTCCGATTTCGCGTGTTCGTAGAGGTATTTGAAGACGAGCTGTTCGTTGAAGGTGCTGGCCACTTCGGCTTCGAAAATCGTGTAGCCATAGCACATGAAGGGGTTGCTCCTCGCAGAGTGCCAGGAATGCATCGAATGCCCGCCTTCGTGGGCCATGGTGAAGATGTCGCTGAGGACATTGTCCTTGTAGTTGAGGAGGATATAGGGCTCGCCCGAGAAGGAGCCCGCAGAGAATGCGCCCGATCGCTTACCCTTGTTCTCGAATCGGTCGACCCAGCCGCCGAGAAGGCCCGCCTTGAGCGTTTCGACATATTCATCGCCGAGCGGAGCAAGGGAGGCCGCCACGATCTCCACGGCCTCGTCGTAGCTATGCCTGCTCTCTTTCTGCTTCACGACAGGAACATACACATCGTAATGCCGCAGCTCCTCGAGGCCGAGAGCGCGCTTTCTCAGGTCGTAGTATTCGTGGAGGGCAGGCAGGTTGGCGTTGATCGTGCCGACGAGGTTGTCGTACACGGATTCAGGCACATCGTCGGGGAAGAGAGCCTGTTCGCGGGCGCTGCCGTAGCCGCGCACCTGGGCCTGGTATTTATCGAGCTTGACGGAGCCCGCGTAGAGGCTGGCCAGGCTAGTCTTGTGCCGGTCGTAGACGCCGTAGAACTTCAGATAAGCCTTGCGCCTGACTTCCCTGTCTCGATTGCGTATGAAAGCGGCATAGGTGGACTGGCTCAAAGGGAGGAGCCCTTCGTCCGTCCTGATCCTGCCGAAATCGAAGTCGACATTCGTGAGAATGCCAAAGGTCTCCTGGGCGATGCGGTTGGTCTCGGCCTGGAGGGCGAGGATGCGTTCTTCCTTTTCGGAGAGGATATGGGGCTTGAAGCGGATGAGTTTTTTCAGGAATACGCCATAATCGACGAAACGGGTGTCGGCTAGACAGGAAGCCAGAAAAGCTTCGGGAAGAGCCTGGATGGCCGGGGTGAGCCATGCCCAGGCTGCCTGGCCGGCCGTCGCAACGCCGACGTAGCGCGCATGGCGGCCTCTTGCCGTCGAATCGCCCTCGTCCACCGTGACGTTCAGGTCGGCGTAGTAGGCGAGGCGCTCGTCGAGGCGGAGGTATTTCTCATAAGTTTTCAGAAGGGCGAGGAATTTTTCAGGCGAATCCGAGAAATCCATCTTCATGCCCTCTATTCCGGCCTGCGCGGCGCCGAGGGTTTCGAGACCTTTCTCCCAGGACTCATCGTCAGGGAAGAGCCGTGACAGGTTCCATCGGTACGCAAAGGGCACTTCGCCGCGTGTGGGGATGTCGTGATTCATCGTTCTGAGCTCCTTGTCGTCATCGCGCTGGTTTTGTTGAACCCCGTATCAGCAGGGTATAGGGAAAATTGAAATGTACGGGTTTCCCGCCGTTGAGCAGGTCGAGGGCGAGCGACGCGGCTTTCCTTCCCTTCTCCTTGGCCGGCTGGTGCACGGTCGTGAGCAGCGGCCTCACGAAGCGACTGAGCGCTATATCATCGAAACCCGCGATCGAGAGCTGCTCCGGTATGCCGATGCCTAGCTCGTCAGCCGCCGAGTAGACGCCCAGGGCGACGATGTCCGACATGGCCACGATGGCATCGGGCCGGTCGGCCGCGCCGAGGAGTATCCTGCCTGCTGACAAGCCGCCTTCGATGGAGCCTTCGGTTTCGAGGACGCGGACACGATCCGTTCCCAGGGCGAGTCCATCCTCCTGGAGCGCGCGGGCGAATCCCGCGAGACGATTCTCGAGGACGACGGAGCGCGACCGCTCGGTATGGTTCATCGCATCAGGCTTGAGACAGAGCAGGGCGATCCGCTCCGGCTTCGAGGAGAGAATATGGCGCATCAGGTCGTAAGCGGCCGGTTCGTGCTGGATGCCGATATTGATTGTCTCCACTGTTTCCTCGCTGTCGATGGTGACAAAGGGCACGCGCCGCCTCTGGAGGAATTCTATCACCTCATGCTCAGGGCCTACGCCTATCGTGATGATAGCATCCACGAAGGATCGCCGCGCCGCCTCGATGATTTTGCCCTGAACGGGAGGCAGCATGGTCAGCGATATCTCATGCCTGTCGCATTCCTCCCCGATGCCGCTTATCACGTCGCAGAGATGGGGGTTTTCCATCGCTTCGGAGATGGGCTGGGGCAGGAGGAGTCCGAGAGCGCCGAGACGTTTTGTCGTGAGGGTACGCGCGACAGGGTTGGGGAAATACCTCATCTCTTCGACGATGGCCAATATCCTGTCGCACGTTTCCTTCGAGATTCGCTTGGGATTGTTGAGGGCGAAAGAGACCGCCGTCTTCGATACGCCGGCCCGCGCCGCGATGTCCTTGATTGTGGCTTTCATAGGTGTCGTCATTCATCATTGTACTCACATTGACCTCTATCGTCAAACCTGCGGCTAAATCGGTTTATTGCCCATGATTGGCCTTTGGATTTGAAGCGGTGGGCACTATACTGCGAGTGTTACACCCTGGAAAACAAAGAGGTATTGCGATGACAAGGATAACCGTCACTTATGACTCCGGAGAAACCGCTTCATATCCTTTTGGCGTAAAAGCCTTGGACGTTCTCGCCCGGTCGGGGAAGCTGGACCAGCCCCTCGTGGCTATCCTCGTGGACAATGAGTTGATGTCGCTGGACACCGAGCTGGAGAGCGACTGCAGGGTTCGCGCCGTCCTGGCAGATTCGGCGGCTGGAGCCGCCGTCTACCGGCGGTCGCTCTGCTTTCTCCTCGCCATAGCCTCACGGGAGCTTTTCCCGGAACGCAGGCTGATAGCGGGCATGGCCATCGGCACGGGATTCTACCACTATTATTTCGACGAGATCCCTCTCACCAAGGCACAAGTGGCTTCGCTGTCAGATCGGATCAGCGTGCTCATCACCAAGGACATCCCTATCCGCCATGAAAAATGGCCTTGGGAAAAGGCCTGCGCCTATTTCGAGAAGACAGGCCAGCTCGATACCCTCGCTCTCATGGAAAACCTCAACGAACCCCAGATTCCCCTCAATGAATGCGCGGGCTTCCGCGACCTCCAGATCGCCCCTCTTGTGAGTTCGACGGGCGATCTCAGCATATGGGAGCTCATTCCCTACCATGGAGGCATGCTGCTGCGCTATCCTCACAAGGACAAGGCGGGGGTGATCGAACCTTTCGTGGACGTTCCCCTCCTCTACCGGATCTCCGAGGAATACAAGGAAAGGGGCCGCGTCCTCGGCGTCGGCTCGGTGGGCGTCCTCAACCGCCTTTCCTCATCGGGAAGGATCAAGGAATACATCATGGTGGCCGAAGCCTTGCAAAACAAGAAAATAGCTGCCCTCGCCGAGGCTGTGGCGGCCGAGGCCGACACCAAGGTCGTCCTCCTCGCCGGGCCTTCCAGTTCAGGCAAGACGACGACGTCGAAGAAGCTCGCCATACAGTTGAAGGTGCTCGGATACGAGCCCATACCCATCGAGCTGGACAACTTTTTCATCGACAGATCCAAGACCCCCCTCGACGACGAGGGAAAACCGGATTTCGAATGCCTCGAAGCCCTCGACATCGCCTATCTCAACGAGCTTCTGCTTCGACTCTTCAACGGGGAGGATGTGGAGCTGCCCGTCTACGATTTCAAGGCTGGAACCAGGAGGGGAACGGGCCAGACCCTCAAGCTGGGCGGCCATGAGATCCTCATTTTGGAAGGCATTCACGGCCTCAACGATGCCCTTACACCCAAGATCGCTCGCGAAATCAAGTTCAAGATCTACGTGTCGGCCCTCACCCAGCTGAACCTGGACGACCACAACAGGATCAGCACGACGGATTACAGGCTCCTGAGGCGCATGGTTCGGGATCACAACTTCCGCGGTCACAGCGCGAGGGCCACCCTCGCCATGTGGCCTTCGGTACAGCGCGGCGAACGTGCCCACATTTTCCCTTTCCAGAATTCCGCCGACGCCGCGCTCAACTCGGCCCTCGACTATGAACTGGGGGTGCTGAAGGTCTTCGCCGATCCCCTGCTGCGCACGATAAAGCCTACCATGCCCGAATATTCCGAAGCCCGACGCATCCAGGCATTCCTGGATAATTTCACGCCCATCCCGGCCCAGTACGTGCCCAAGGATTCGACGCTTCGCGAGTTCATAGGCGAGTCGGATTTCCATTATTGAGCTGACGCAAGAGGTGCGTA
>JBAQLW010000404.1:0-10844 GCA_049302175.1 Rectinemataceae bacterium | reverse complement strand
CCGCCTTGGCCGCTATATCATCCAGGAGATGGTACTCCCCCTCAAGGAAAAGAGCCCTGGCGTCTTCAAAACCTTCGGCAACAAGTGGGTGGCTTCCATCATCATCGCCTTCGTCGGCATCTTCCTCGCCAGAAGCGGCGGCTACACGGTCATCTGGCCAGCCTTCTCAGGCGCCAACCAGCTTATGGCCTCCATCGTCATGCTCACGCTGGCCATGTGGGTGAAGAAGAAGCTCGATCCCAAGTACATCAACATGGTTCTTATCCCGGCGTATCTGCTGTGGTTCACCGTCACCGTCGCCCTCATCTGGTATGAAATTGTTATCATCCCCGTCTTCTTCGTCGATATGGCGAAGTCAATGAACGTGGTCACCGGCGTCGTGGTAGGAGCGATCAACCTCTTCATGCTCATCCTCAGCTTCATTATGCTGTTCGCTTTCAGGAAGAGCTGGAAGACTGCGGAATTCGCCAAGGATTATTGATGACGGATTTCAGGCGCGCAGGCCTGCGCGCCTGAAAGAGTCCTGATCGAATCTCGAAGGACCCGGGGGTATTCATACTCCCGGGTCCTTTTTTTAGCGTCGGCTGCGGGCGCTTGCCCGCCCGAGTGTCCTGGTAGTATAGTCACCTGTGGGCCTGCCGACTGAAGCTCCATGAATAGCCTCGGCGAAAGGAAATCCGGATGCCATCGAAGCTCGAACAATTGATACGATCGGCGATAAAAGTAATTACCCAAGTCAACAGGGAAAAGGCAACCGGCATTCTCGAATTCGAGACTCATGAATTGGAGAATATCTTCGCCCTCCTTGTGCTTGGAGGATTCGCCGGGCTTCCTTCCCCGCCCTCACCTATCGCGGTCGAGCTTCTCCCCTATATGGAAAAAGAGTTGATCATGCTTCTTTCCCGCACCGATCTGGCCCAGGATCCCATAGGTGTATTGGCCAGCATGCTAGAAGTGGGCTGAGGAAATACGATGAACAAGACCGTTTTTTTTCTGGGCAAGGGCGGGGTGGGCAAGACGACGCTATCGAGCGCCTTCGCCCTGAGTCTCGCCAGAATGGGCAAAAAAGTGCTCATAGCCTCGCTCGACCCAGCCCATAATCTGGGCGATGCCCTCGATATTCAACTCACAGGTGAGGCGAAAACCGCGGAACCCAACCTGGACGCCCTCGAAGTCGACCTTGGCTACTGGGTGGACAAGTATCTCGAGGACAGCCGGAGACAGCTGAAATCGAATTATTCCTACAATGTGACCCTCAACCTCGATTCATTCTTCAATATCCTGAAATATGCCCCCGGCACCGAGGAATACGCCGTACTGTGGGCGATAGAGGATATAAACACCAGGCTGGGACCTCTCTACGATATCGTCGTATTCGATACGCCGCCCACAGCCCTCTCCTTGCGCTTTCTCTCCCTACCGACAATCTCCGGCCTTTGGGTAAGAGAGCTGAGCAAATTGCGGGAAACCATACTGAAGAAAAGGCAGACTATCACAAGGCTCAATCCCGAATCGCCGGTGGCCGAGAGCTGCGTGGACAAGGACGACGATAAAGTCTACGGCCAACTCAAGGGGATCGGTGCGAGACTTCGCGGTCTTGAGCATCTTTTCGCCTGCGAAAGCTTCCTGTCTGTCATCGTGAACCCGGACCAGCTCTCGATAGACGAAGCCTTGCGGATACAGGACGAGCTGACGAAACTGGGCATCCCGCTCTCCGCAGTCTGCGTCAACAAACAGGGCGTTTCGGACATGGTCTGGGAACAGAATCCTTCGCTTGCACAATATCCACAATTCACCTACGATTTTTCGCGCGGAGGCATCTCGACGAGGGAGGATCTTCTCACCATAGGCGCTGGCCAGCTTGCGGATTATTTCTTGAAAGACACTACAAATCCTACTATTGAGAGGAAGACTAAGTAATGGACACACCCTATCTGATCCCGCTTCTCCTGCTCGGGGCCGCGGGCAGCGCCCAGTACATCCTGGGAAGCAAAAAAAATCGCTGGCTTGGCAAACAGATGTCCGCCCAGACGGAGCGAGTTCTTTCCCCCAAGGACGCGGAATATGTCAATATCGGGGGCGTATTGGGCTACAACTTCGTCTATAAACTCCGTGATCCATGGAAGGAAGCCAAGGGATCGTTTATCTTTATCCCGCGGCATTCGCTTCTCTATCTGCCATTCTCCTATTACCTCATCGGCAACCGCGACCGCTTATATATCAACCTCTTCACCGACAAGAGGCTGGCGGGGGAAGGCCACATCATCGAGAAAGGCCACCTGGCGCGCACCAAGATCGACGGCATAGCGCAGATGCGGCGTGAGGAAGTCTTCCTCGCCGGCAAGACCTTTGTCTTCCTCTGGCGGCAGAATGAATTGCTTCCAGTCTTGAAACGGACCTTGGAGGCCATGCCCGATCCCTCCACTCTCGCCCATTTCTGCTGCTTCGGCGACAACAAGACATTTTACCTTTTTCTGAAACCGAAAAAGGGAGCGATCGAAGACAACCTGAAGAAATTTCTCGAACTCTGTCCCGAGTATTTTAGATAAATGGAGGCCACGATGGATCCTGAGATCAAGAAAAAAATCGACTCGGCGCTCGCCAGGGTAAAGGAACCTCAGTCCGATGTCCCAATCGTGGATTTGGGACTCGTCTCCAATATCCGGTACGGCGAAAAGGATAAGACTATCCATCTGACGCTCGCCATCGGTTACCCCGCGGGTCAATGCCCCGCATGCCTCGCCGTGAACGATGTGGTAGGAATGGGCATAACGCGCCGCGCCAAAGAGGAATTCCAGAAGGAATTCCCGGGATTCGCGATCATCGTCGAATAGTCTTTCACAGACAGCCTGCAGAATTCAGAACCGGGCAAATTTCAGTGGAACTTCCCGCATTCCATCGAAATGGTGATCTCCGTTTACGGCAAGCGATGAGGCGATGGCGACGGCGAGCGGATCAGGGATTATTTTTTCCCTCCCTTGGTGTCGCCTTTAAAATACTTATCCACAAGCTGATTGAACCTCTCCTCGACGAACTTGCGCTTGACCTTCAGCGTCTGGGTGAGTTCCTTCCCCACGGAGAAATCGTTCAGCACCGGGAAAATCTTCGTTATGCGCTCGAAGGGCTTGAATCCATGCTCCTTCGAGATGAGGGAGCCAACCTCCCTGAGCAGGACGTTGTAGACGATGTCGTTCTCGATGGAGGCCGAACCCTCGGTGATCACCTCGTTGCGCGACAGCTTCAGCTCGGCGGCGAGCTTCATCAGCTCTTCCTCGTTGATCGCCACGATGGCCGATATCTGTTTCTGGTCCTGGCCGACGACGACGGCGTGATCGATGTAGGCGCTCTCCTTCAGCTTGTCCTCGATGGGCTCGGGCTCGATATTCTCGCCCCCCATGAGGACGATCGTATCCTTGGCCCTGCCGACGATGATGTACTCGCCATTTTCGGACCGCACCGCGAGGTCGCCGGTATTCAGCCAGCCATCGGGGGCGAGGACGGCCGTGGTTGCCTTCTGGTTCTTGTAATAGCCCGACATCACCTGCGGACCGCGAACGAAGAGTATGCCTTTTTCGCCGGTGCCCGCTATGGAACCGTCTTCGAGGCGGATCTCCACTTCGGTGTTGTCGAAGGGCAAACCTGTCGATCCGAAGGTGTTGCGGTTCACCTGACGCGAGAGAATGCCCGGCGCGCATTCCGTCATCCCATAGGCGTTAACGAGCGTGATGCCGACGGCGTTGAAGAGTTCATCCAGATATTTGGGTAGGGATCCGGCGCCGCAGGTGGCAAGACGGAGGCGACCACCCACCTTCTCCCGCAAAGACTTGAAGAGGATACCCGCGAGCTTATGTATGGGGAAATAGACGACAAAACGAAGAGAATGCCCAACGGCGGCCAGGATTTTTTCCGGCGCCGAACGTTCATGCAGGGCGATATAGCAGCCTCGAAGATAGAGGGAGGAAGTCAGCCAGATTTGGTTGCCCTTGATGAAGGCGAGGACGAGATTGCGCTTGCCGGAGGGCATCTCGCTGAATGCCTTGATGAGCTTCTGGTGGACGGATTCCCACACGCGTGGAACGGAGATGAGAACCTCGGGCTTTTCGGCGAGCAAGTCGGCGGCGAAGCGGCCGGCCGAAGAGTAGACAAAGGTCAATCCCGTCGAGATGCCGCAGTATTCGAAAGCCCTCTCATAAACATGCCAGGAAGGCAACATGAGGACAGTCGTTTCGGCTTTCTCGATATCGATACCCAGCCGCGGCGTGTTGGCAACGAGATTCTGTATGAAATTCGCGTGCGAGAGCATGACGCCCTTGGGATTGCCCGTCGTGCCCGATGTATAGACTATCGTCATGGTGTCATCGAGCTTGATATGTTCATCCAGCTTTTCCAGTAACTCGGGCTCAAGCTGGAGGGCGGCTTCGCCCTCGACGAGCAGTTCGTCGTAGAAGCGGGTTTTCTTCGCGAGCCGTTCGGGCACAAGAGCCTTGTCGCCCGAGTCGACAACGTAGATCGTGGCGCAGCGTTCCCAGTCGGAATCAGTGAAACTATCTATGAGAGAGAGCAGTTGCTGCACGTTTTCAACGATGAGATGGCGAGAGTCCGAATGATGGAATATGAACTCAATTTCCTTCGGCGCGGTATCTGAGCCCCGAGGAACGCTCACTGCGCCTAAGGCCATGAGAGCGAAATCCGTGCTTATCCACTCAAAGCGGTTATTGACGAAGAATCCTACATGATCGTCCTTGATGATGCCTGCAGCCTTGAATCCGGCAGTCAGAATCCTGATAGTATGGGCGAATTCACCGTAGGTCTTGCTGGCCGTTTTTTCCCTGGTCTTCCATTTGTGGGAGACGCGTTCGGGATAGCGTGAGGCGGTTTCGAAGGGCACCGCGAGAAGTGGGCTTTTCATGGACGCTCCGAAAGGAATCCAACTTTTTTTCGGCACACATTGTTACTGGCATTTCGTCGCCAGCATTTCGATGCCGAAGGGGAATCCTTGTATCAGTATACTATGGATAATGACGAAATACAAAATATTGTCAATAACCATGGCAAATTGCAACCAGCAGCGCCGAATGCCTCAGTTCAGCACTTGCCTTGCGTGGCCAAGTACCTTAACTTTTAGCAGCAGGAGGGCACAATGACAACGGTAAAGGATATTCTGGACATCAAAGGCAATGTTGTGGTTTCGGTGAGTCCTGATACACCGGTTATAGCGGCTCTGGAGATAATGGCCGAAAAGAATATCGGCGCCAGCCTGGTGCTTTCGCCCGACGGAAGCGTCGCAGGCATCTTCTCGGAGAGGGATTTCGCCCGCAAGATAATCCTGAAGGGCTACAATTGCGAGACGTCGAAAGTCGGCGACATGATGACGAAGAAGCTCATCTATGTCGAACCGAACACGAGCATCGCCGATTGCATGAACATCATGACCGACAATCACTTCCGCCACCTCCCCGTGAAGGATAACGGAAAGATCGCGGGTCTGATTTCCATTGGCGATGTCGTAAAAGCCCTCATCAAGGAGCAGGAGAAAAAAATCTACGAGCAGGCTTTTGAGATCGGACAGCAGGAGAGGCTCTCCACCAGCGCTATCTGATGCTCGGCGTCCCAGCTCTTCTCCAACTCCTCGTCGTCTTTGTCGTTATCGTCTTCGCCACGGCCAGGAAAGTCCATATCGGCCTGGCCGCCGCCGCGGGCGGAGTGCTCCTTTCACTATGGCGGGGCATGGGTTTTGGAACGATATCGAGCCTCATAGCCGGGGAGCTGTTCAAGGCCGATACTATCCTTCTCGTCACCCTCATGGCCTGCATCATGGCATTTTCCTCCGCCATGAAAAAGTCGGGAGCCATGGCGAAATTTTCAGCGTCGATAGGAGAGATATCTCCCTCGACGCGAACAGCGATGGCGATCACCCCCTTGCTCATCGGAACCCTGCCGATGCCAGGGGGAGCCATCCTGTCGGCACCCCTCGTGGAATCCCTGAATCAGGATCATGAACGCAGTCCCGTGATCCTCACGGCGGCCAATTACTGGTTCAGGCATATGCTCGAACTCTTCTGGCCTCTCTACCCCGCCTTCATCCTCACGATATCGCTTTCAGGCATCCCGGTGACGCGTCTCATATTGCTAAACTTCTACGCTCTGCCCGTTCTCGCCTTCCTGGGCTTTGCCTTCATCCTTCCGCCCAAAAAGGACAGGCGAATACCCTTGGATGGAGCGGCTCGCGGTTTTTCTTCCGGGAGCGGCGTAGGCAGCCTTCCAGACAAAGTCGCGGTTTTCGCCCGTGGCGCCGCTCCCCTCGCGCTCGTGCTCGGCAGCTACATCGTACTGGCCATCCTCTGGAGCAGATTGAACCTCGGGGCAGGCCTTTCCGATTCCGCCAATGCCCTCGCGGGCCGATACGCTCCAATTCTGCTGGGACTGCTCGCAGGGAGCCTGTATATCGGGTTCGGACCGAAGGGATTCGCGTCATTCAGAAACTGTATCACCGCCTCCACGCTCAAATTGATCGCCGTCATCATAGGCATACGGGTATTCTCCGCCCTCATGGGGGCTGCCGGGGTCGCCCAGGCTGCCGCCGAGGAACTGGCGGGAGCCGGCATTCCCCCGATATTCGCAGTGGCCCTCATTCCCCTCATAACCGGGCTCGTCACCGGTGTGGGGCTGGGCTATGTCGGCCTGGCTTTCCCCATCGTCCTCGGCCTGGTTCCCGAAGGCGGCGCTTTTCCCCGTGAAGCCGCCATCGTCCTCGCCGGGGCCTTCGGCTTTGCCGGCATGATGCTCTCCCCCATGCATTCCTGCCTTGTCGTCAGCGTGGAGCATTTCAAGTCCAGCCTTCCTGCCACAATTCGAAAATGCATCCTGCCGATAGGAATTTTCCTGGCGGTCGCAACGCTCTACGTCGCCCTGCTTGTTGTCCTCCTCGGCTGAGGATATTCTGCCTGAAAGGATTCGGAAGCTGTATGAAAATATGCGTCGTAGGCGTAGGAGCCATCGGGGGAACCCTCGGATTTGCGCTTTCGAAGGCTGGCCATGAGGTGTCGGGGCTTGCGCGAGGCGTAACCCTCGCAGCCCTGCGCGAGAAGGGCCTGCGCTTTATCGATGGCTCGGGGAAAGGCTCGGTGCAGACAGCGGCCATCAGGGTTGAGGAAGATCCGCACAGGCTGGGAATCCAGGACCTGGTGGTCGTGGCTGTAAAGGCGCCTGCCCTCAAGGCTGCGGCCGCCGGCGCAGCGCCCCTCATAGGCCCGGAAACGATAGTCATGCCAGCCATGAACGGCGTGCCCTGGTGGTTTTTCCAGGATTTCGGCGGAAAGCTGGCAGGCACGAAGCTCATATCGACGGATCCGGACGGCTACATTTCCGCCCTTATCCCGCCCCATTCGATACTGGGCTGCGTCATCCACCTGGGCGCTTCATGCCCGGAACCCGGCCTCGTGAAATCACTGCCCTTGAAGACGCTCATCATCGGCGAACCTTCGGGCGCCATGACGGAACGTCTGAAAAAACTGGGCGAAATCCTGGCGGAGGCCGGCTTCGAGCCCCGTCTCAGCCAGTCCATCCAGAGCGATATCTGGTACAAGCTCTGGGGCAACATGACAATGAATCCCCTCTCCGCCCTCACCGGAGCCACGATGGACCTCATCCTTGGCGATCCCTTTGTCCTGCGTCTGTGTCGTGAGATAATGATCGAAGCAAAGCGGGTCGGGGAGAAGATCGGATGCCCGATAGAGCAGAGCGTGGAGGACAGGATAGCGATAAGTCGAACCCTTGGCGCCTTCAAGACTTCGATGCTCCAGGATTTGGAGGCGGGTCGCCCCCTGGAACTGGACGCCATCCTTTCGGCGGTGGTGGAGATCGGCGCCCTCGCAGGCGAAGCGACGCCGCAGATCGAAACCCTTCTCGGCCTCACGCGGCTCAAGGCAAGAATGGTCGGGCTGTATCCCCTGGACGTCAATCCCCAAGGCATCTGAAAAAACACAGGTCGACAGGAGAATACCTATGGCGATAGCGGCAAAGATGAAGAATTTCGTGGCCAACGGCTCGATGATACGGAAAATGTTCGAGGAAGGCACGAGGCTCAAGGCCATTTATGGCGATGACAAGGTCTTCGATTTTAGCATAGGCAATCCCAACGTTCCGCCGCCTGAGGCCTTCAAGGAGGCGCTGCGTTCAGTGGCCATTGCCGACGCACCAGGCCTCCACGCCTACATGCCCAACGCCGGACTGCCCGCGACGAGAAAGACCATTGCGGCAAGAATAGCGGCGGAACAGGGCGTTCCCGTCGAGGCATCCAATATAGTCGTCACCTGCGGCGCCGCGGGCGGCCTCAACATAGTCTTCAAGGCCCTTCTCGAGCCGGGCGACGAAGTGATCGTGAATTCGCCCTATTTCGTCGAGTACGGTTTCATTGCTGACAACCATGGTGGCGTGCTGAAGGTAGTGCCCACCAAGGCCGATTTCAGTCTTGACATCGGAGCCCTCGAGGCGGCGATGGGACCGCGGACAAAGATTGTCCTCGTCAACACGCCGAACAATCCGACGGGCAGGATTTATCCCGCGAGCGACCTCGCCGCCCTGGCCTCGGCCATGGAGCGCCGCGGCGCCGCACTCGGCCGTACCATCTACCTCGTATCGGACGAACCCTACAGGGCCCTCGTCTTCGATGGGGCGACGGTGGCCAGCCCCCTCGCCTCCTATCCTCACTCCATTCTCGTCACGTCCTATTCAAAGGAGCTCTCGCTTCCGGGGGAGCGAATAGGTTATGTGGCGGTGAATCCTCGCGCGGAAGACTCAGGCGACATCATGGGGGCTTTGAGCCTCGCCAACAGGATACTGGGTTTTGTCAACGCGCCAAGCCTCATGCAGCATGTCATCGCCGCGCTGCCATGGCCGACCCTGGTGGACGTCTCGATATATCAGAGCGCCCGCGACCTCCTCGCCTCAGGGCTGAAAGAGGCGGGGTACGAATTCAACATGCCAGAAGGCGCCTTCTATCTTTTCCCCAGGATACCGGGCAATGCGGGCGACCAGGCTTTTCTCGACCTTCTCAAGGCGGAGAATATCCTTGTCGTCCCCGGCTCGGCCTTCGGCAAGCCCGGCTACTTCCGCATAGCCTTCTGTGTGGACCAGGCTGTCATCAAGGGAGCCCTTCCCGGCTTCGCGCGGGCTCTCGCGAGATCGCGCTGAAAATCCCCGCCTCTGATCGCCGCGACACTTTGAAGACAGCGCAGTCGCCCCGACTAAGCCAGCTTCGCGGCTACAGAGCCAGGATAGCCGCCCAGACTCTCTCGTCGACGGGTATGCCTTCGGCCATATTGCGTTCCCGCACCTCCCTCATTCGCTGTCCCGCATAGACAACTGGCCTGGTGGACCCATCCGGCTTCGAGGAGAGGAGATCTTCCACGGCGCTCCGCACGATTTCGTCCACGGATTCCCGGGGCGCGACGCGGGCGAAATTGATGGCGATGAAGGTTTGGCAGAGGGCGATTTCGGCATCGAGCTTTCCAATGTCCGAGGTAGTCTTGCCGAGAGAGAGGCCGGCCGCGAAAATGTCCAGGACGAAGGAGAGGGCGGCGCCTTTCCAGTAGCCTGCCGGCATGCTTCGCCTGGAGGCCAGCACCGCGGCCGGATCGCTTGTCAGATTGCCTTCGGCGTCGAAACCTGCTGCTACGGGCATCTGCCTTCCCTCGAGAACGGCCAGTTCCAAGGCTCCATAGGAGAATTGCGACATCGCCATATCGACGATGATCTCGCCCTCCTTCCAGGGGAAGGCCATCACCAGAGGATTGTTGCCGAGGTGGGGATCGATAGCGCCCCATGTGGGCATGTTCGGCCTGGTGTTCGTGAAGCAGATTCCGGCCATGCCAGCTTCGCAGGCTTGGTAGCCGTAGGTAGCCGCCCTGAGCCAGTGGTTCGTGTTCCGCAGGGCGACGCAGCCGATGCCGTGGACTTTGGCGAGCTCGATAGCCCTTCCCATGCATGCCCATGCATTGATGATGCCGAAGCCGAGGTTGCCTTCCCAGTTCTCGAGAGCGCCGAAACCGCCGGAAAGGCTCGGCTCCGCATCCATCTTTATGTAGCCGGCATCTATGTCGCCCACCAGCCGCTTGAAGCGGTTGATTCCGTGGGTATACGTGCCCTCGATCGAATTGCGCGTCATCTCGAGCGCCACTTTCGCGGCGCGGTCGGGGGAACAGCCGCGCCCCAGGAGAATCGCCTCGAGCTGGGCCTGCGCTTCGGCGGCGGGTATCCGCATCATAGGGATAAAACCTTCTGGGCGGCCGCCGTGGCCGCTCCGCTCATACCCCTTATTGCCGATGCGAAAGTACTGTGTCTTGATTTCAGGATGCAGTCCTCCCGCGAGGACGACGCCCTCGGCCGCGATCAGCTTCAGAACGCCGGCATCGATCCCTTCCGGGTATCAGGGCGCGCTCAGCGTAGAAGCGCAGAGTTCTTCCCTCACGGGGACAAAACCCATCCCCAGGGCGGCCATGGCCGCCATGACAGGCAGCCAATTCTTCCAGGGGTTCCGTCACGTTGGCCACCGCCAGCTCTATAGCCAGGGTTCCGCTGCCGGCGATTATGAAAGGCTGCCCCTTGGGGGAAAGCCAGACCGAGGGCATCTTTCCGATAGCCTGGCCGAACTCCTCTATGAAAGCGGGATCGACATGGCTCAAGGTCCCCTTCCCCATCTCGGCGAGTACTTGATCGGTGAACTCGATCGGCCCCGGAATCATCAGCAAGCGCTTCCCTCTCATCCCGTGAACCCTCCGTGATATTGCTTCTGTGCAGGCGATTCCCATAGTAATACGTGGCATTCACTATTGGCAACCGGTATA
>JBAQLW010000403.1:0-4460 GCA_049302175.1 Rectinemataceae bacterium | reverse complement strand
CGGAACTTCTCGCCGCGGTCTCGCCGGGCACTGCCCCACAGGGCGCTGCTTCCCAGGCTGCGGGCCTGAGCGTCGAGACCGTTTCGGACAACTACATGGAAGCCGTCAAGAAAGGCATCCTGAAGATTCTCTCCAAGCTCGGCATTTCGACCATCTCTTCCTACAGGGGCTCGCGGCTCTTTGAAGTCGTTGGGCTTTCGGAAGCCCTGCTCAAAGACTACTTCGCCGGGGCCGAGAGCCGCTTCGGCGGCATCGGCATGGCGGAGATCGAAGCCGATGTCCTGGAAAACCATGGCCGCGTCTTCGGACAGGGAGCGGCGGAAGGCGCTGCAGCTGCGGTCCCGGCCTCCGAGCTGCCCTGGCCGCCCCGGTTCGCCGCCCTGCTGACAAAGGCGGTGCGAAACGGTGACAAGTCGGCCTGGCGCGGCTACGCCGATGGCATGGACGATCCGGCGAGGCAGCCCTTTACCCTCCGCGACCTCTTCACCTTCAAGCCGGGAACAGCCATTCCCCTCGAATCGGTGATGGGCACGCAGGAGATTATGGCGCGGTTCTCGGTGGCGGCCATGTCCTGCGGCGCCATCAGCCGCGAAGCCCATGAGGCCCTCGCCGCCGGAGCCAACTCGGCAGGGGCCTGGAGCGATTCGGGCGAAGGTGGCGAGGACGAAGAGCGACGCGCCTACGCCGACAGCGGCACGGACTCGCGGAGCGCGTCGCGGCAAGTCGCGTCGGGACGCTTCGGCGTCACGGCGCGCTACGCTGCCGAGGCGATGGAGCTGCAGATAAAGATAGCCCAGGGCGCCAAGCCCGGCGAAGGCGGTCAGTTGCCGGGGGCTAAAGTCGACGCCTATATCGCCAAACTCAGGCATGCCACGCCCGGCAAAACCCTGATAAGCCCGCCACCCCACCACGACATTTATTCCATAGAGGACTTGTCCCAGCTCATACACGACCTGCGCTGCGTGAATCCCGGCGCCAGGATAGCGGTGAAGCTGGCGGCCCAGGCCGGAATCGGGGCCGTGGCCGCCGGTGTCGCCAAGGCGGGAGCCGACTGCGTCATCGTGTCCTCGGGCGACGGAGGCACGGGCGCCGCTCCCCTCTCCTCTCTCGATTACGTGGGCAACGCATGGGAGGCGGCCCTCCCCGAAATACGACAGGTTTTAGCCATGAATGGCCTCGATGCGAGGATTATCGTTCAGGTGGATGGCAGGCTTCGCACCGCCCGCGATGTCGTCATCGCCGCCATCCTGGGCGCTCGGGAATTTGCCTTCGGCACGGCGGCTCTCTTATCCATGGGCTGCATCGCCTGCGGCAAGTGCAACCAGGACCGCTGCCCCGTGGGCATTGCCACCCAGGACCCCGGCCTGCGCTCCAAATTCGCGGGACGGCCCGAACATATAGCCTCCTTTTTCCGGTATATCGCCGAAGACGTGCGTTCCATTCTCGCTTCCCTTGGCGTAGCCAGTCTCGACGAAGTCGCCGGGCGCTGGGAACTTCTCGATTTCGGCGGGCGCGTCACCACAGAGCGGGAAAAGCTCCTCAGCTTCGACAAGATAGTGGCTGCCCTCGAAATCGCGCGCCGCTACCCCCTGGACGAAGAGGGCGACACTGACGGCTCGGGGCCGCCTCTCCTACCCCTGCCCAAGGCGGGCTTGCGCCGCTTCAATGGCGAAAACCGCTCCCCCTTCGCCCTGCCCGACCCCGACGCCCTCCTCATCGAAAAATTCTCCGTGGTGTCGGCGGCCGGCGGCCGCCTCGAAGCGGAGATTCCCCTACGCAATGCCGACCGTTCCATAGGCGCCGCGCTTTCGGGCGCCCTCATTCGATCGGGTACAACGCTCGCCTCCGACGCCATCAGAGTCCGCTTCACAGGGACGGCCGGACAAAGCTTTGGAGCCTTCCTCGTCGCCGGCATCGACTTCAGCCTTTCGGGCGAAGCGAACGACTTCCTCGGGAAAAGCCTCTCGGGCGGCCGAATCGTCGTGCGCCCCCGCGACGAATCGCGTTTCCAGCCCGAAAGGAACGTGATCGCCGGAAACGTATGCCTCTTCGGCGCGACAGGGGGCGAAGTATTTCTAGGCGGCCAGGTGGGCGAGCGCTTCTGCGTCCGCAACTCGGGCGCCCTCGCCGTGGCCGAGGGCTGCGGCGATCATGCCTGCGAGTACATGACAGGCGGCCAGGTGGTCATCCTGGGAAGGACGGGAATAAATTTCGGCGCGGGAATGTCGGGCGGCACGGCCTATGTCCTCGACGAGGACCAGCTCTTCGACACGCGCTGCAACCTGGGCGACGTCGACCTCGAAACCTGTTCCGGTTCCGAGGATGGGGCCTTCCTCAAAAGCATCCTGGCCCGCCACCACATGCTCACGGGCAGCCCCAGGGCGAAGCACATCCTCTCGGACTGGGAGGAATATCTCCCCCTCTTCGTGAAGGTGACGCCGCGCTGAGTCCCGGAAAACCTCGGCGCAGTCTGCCTATTGATTTTAAGCCTCGCAGGCCTTAGGCTTTCCTAGCTGGAGGCAATGCGCGTGCCGATGAATGTCACGACCGAGCGCGATCTCGCGCGCGACGAGGAGAATTACCGCCTCCTGGCCGAAAACTCCACCGACCTCATCCTGCGCATCTCGATCGAAGGCATCTGCCTTTATGTCTCGCCGGCCAGCGTCGAACTTCTCGGCTACGATCCGGGGGAGCTGGAGGGCCGGAACGCTTTCGACTTCATCCATCCCCTGGACAGAAAAGCGGTAGCCGAAGCCCTGGAGCCAGAAATTCTCTTCCACACCCATCGGCGGATCGACTGCAGACTGCGCCGCAAGGACGGCTACTACCGCTGGTTCGAAAGCAAGTTCCAGTTTTTCGGTGACATCGTAACCCGGCAGCTGCAGATCATCGTGGTCGCGCGCGATGTAAGCGACCGCGTGAAGGCCGAGCGCTTCAATACCGTTCGCCATTCCATCGCCGCCCTGAAGACGACGGAGACCGATCTCGAACGCGAATTCGCATCCATCCTGGAGACGATATGCGGGAGCCTCTCCTGGGACCTGGGGGAAATCTGGCTGATCGACGACAAGGACATCCTCCTCAGGCGGAAAAGCTTCTGGCATGGCCGGTCGGGCCGGCTCAAGCGCTTCGCCGAGACCTCCTCCACGATGGCTTTCGCCCCCGGTGTCGGCCTGCCGGGGCTTCTGTGGAGCAGGGGGGAGGTGAGCCTCTTGGACGACCTGCCCTCGCTGTACTCCTCGGTGCGACGGCGGGAGTACGAAGAGTCGGGCCTCGTATCGGCCATCGGCACCGTCCTCGTCGACGAGGCGAAGATCTATGGGGTCGTGCTCTTCCTCAGCCGCAGGAAAATCCAGCGGAACAAGGAATTGCTGGACATGATCGCCGAAATCGGCGCCGGCCTCGGCAGCTTTCTGGCCAAGTTCAGGGCGCGCGAACGCTTCGATGCGGAATCGGAAAAGCTCGGGCTCATGGTAGAGGAAGGTGGCGCC
The DNA here is from genome assembly GCA_049302175.1 of Rectinemataceae bacterium. Taxonomy (GTDB): domain Bacteria; phylum Spirochaetota; class Spirochaetia; order Treponematales; family Rectinemataceae; genus CAYXUF01. Next base: position 969 of record JBAQLW010000403.1, on the reverse strand, counting down.
CAGATACGGGCCCTCCAGGCCGAAGTGGCGAGGCAACAGCGGCTGGAACAGGACATCATGATGGCGGCCGAAGTGCAGCGCAGCCTGCTTCCGACGGAAAATCCCGACATCCGCGGCTTCGAATACTCTTCGGCCGCCATCCCCGCCCGCTATATAAGCGGGGATTTCTACGACTATATCATGCCTTCCTCCTCCCTCTGCGACATCATCATCGCCGACGTCTCGGGGAAGGGCATTCCGGCCGCCATGATGACCTCGGCGGCGCGGATGATGTTCCGGCATGCCGACAGCCCCGGCCATACCCCCGCCAGTCTTCTGGCCGAGATGAACGAATCCCTCTACGACGACCTCGAGCGCACGGAGATGTTCCTCACCGCCCAGCTCATCCGCATCGACACGGATCGCGGATCCATAGCTTACGCCTCGGCCGGTCATACCGAAGCCCTCCTCTGCCGTCCCTCCTCGGGGAAATGCCGGCGCCTGCCCTCCACGGCTCCGCCCATCGGCATCATGAAAGCCGTGAATATAGGCCAGCTGGAGATACGCACACGGCCCGGGGATTATTTCGTCATCTACAGCGACGGCATCACGGAAGCCGTCGATGGCGCGGGCCAGCTTTTCGGCATGGACCGCTTCATCGAGCTGCTCGGGAAGGCGTCCAGCCTTTCGGCCCCCAATATTGTCCAGAAGGTCCTCGCCGCCGTGCGGGAATTTTCGGGCGAAGGCTCCCTCGCCGACGACCTCACCCTCATCGTCTTGAAGGCCGCGCCGAGGGAACTCCAGTTTTCCTCGCCCTCCACCATTGATAACCTCGACCCAGCCGTTGCCTTTGTGAGGGATGCGGCCCTTTCCTATGGCGAGTCCTTCGCAGGCGCGATGGAACTCGTGGCCTCCGAGCTCGTGACGAACGCTATAACCCACGCCAAGCCGGACGCGGCGCCGGGCGAAGCAGGCGGCGCAGACGATATG
>JBAQLW010000402.1:0-6844 GCA_049302175.1 Rectinemataceae bacterium | reverse complement strand
TGCAAATCCTGGGGAGCCGAAAAACCCCTCGCGTCGCGTTCGATATAAGTTCGCAGATAGCCAGAGTAAAAGACGGGAACCATGTCCAGCGGAAGATCTTGAGTTTCAGGCATCCAGCCTCTCCACATGCGTTCCGGGAGGGGGATTTTGGAATCGCCCCTAAAACCTGCGTGCGGAAGGCTCTTGTTTTTCAACCATGATTCGAGCCAGCTGGTTCCTCCGCCAAGTTCACCTATCGAGAAGGCTTCGAGGTCCAGGAAAACCGCCCTGCCAGCCAGGCTGTCGGACAATCCCTTGATCACCGACCACTGCTGTGAACCAGAAAGGAAGAAAGCGCCGGGTTTTCTGTCTTTGTCGACCGCTCGCTTTACGGCGGATGCTACCTCGGGGGCATATTGGATTTCATCGAGTATCATTGGTCGTCTATGATTGGCTAAAAAAAGATCAGGATCGCCTCGGGCTCCCTCAATGTCGAGCACAGGATCGAAGGTAACGCTATCAGTTTGGTCACCAAGTGTCTTGGCGAGTAACGTACTCTTGCCCACCTGTCGGGCGCCAGAAACCACGATGACGGGGAAATGCTTGGCAAGATCCGTCAATCGGGGGCTCAATGCGCGGAATATATACTGCATATCATGCATTATAAATATGTTATGTTCAAATTGCAAGGTATTTAGCTAAAAAAGTGTACAGAGCTTTTAGTCTCGCCCCGGCTACACCTGTCCTCAAGGCCGCTTCCACAACCCCTTGCACGCGATGAGCGTATCGCCGTCCGAGCCTATGGGCAGGGCTATCACTCCCCGATAGGCTATTTTCCCCAGGGAATCGAAGAAGGGGCGGTAATCGAAATCCCCCGCGAGGCCGCGGGGCTTGTCGATCCGCGCGTGGACGATCTGCTTCGCGAATAGGAGGAGCTCCTCGTCCGGAATGCCGATCTCGGCGACGGCTGTCGAACTCAGTCCTATGGCGAGATTGGGCTTACCGACCGAATCCATGGCTTCAAGCAGCTCGGGAAGGGAATTCAGAAAGTTCGTGCGCCGCGGACCGAGGGGCTCGAGGCATAGCCGTATCCCGTATTGCTCCCCGATATCGCAGAGCATGAAGAGAAATTGATTGAAATGTTCCTTCAAGATGGACGTCTCTCCCTCGTCGGGGAGGATGCGGGCGGCGCCGTCGTCCCATAGCAGGGTCTTGCAGCCCAGCTTCGAAGCCCGCGCGAGGGCGAGCCTGAGGTATTCGGCCCAGGAATAGATGTTGAACCCGCGTTCCGTCACCCTCACGTCGGCGGGGAGGATGGAGGCGAAAACCTCGCATGTGAGGTTAGACGCGTCGACGCTCTCGCCGAACGCGGCGAAGCCGGCCTCGTCGAGTTCCATCAGGGCGCTCAAGGAGGGCTCTACAGCGTCGAAGCCCTGCGCCTTGGCCTCGGCGATTTCGGAAGCCGAGCCGATTCTTTTTGCCCATCGTATGTCCAGATGGCAGCCTCTCTCAAACGCCGGCGAGATTCGCGAGGGCTTCGAGCGCCAGCACGTAGCTGTTGGCGCCGAAACCCGAAATGGTTCCGACGCAGACATCGGCTATCACCGATTTGTGCCTGAACTCCTCCCTCGCGTGCACGTTGGACATGAACACTTCGACACAGGGAACGAGCATCGTGCCGATGGCGCTGCGCAGCGAATAGCTGTAGTGGGCGAGGGCCCCCGCGTTCAGGACGACGCCCGCGTAATGCTCGGGCACCTGCTGCATGCGGTCTATAATATCGCCTTCGGAATTGTACTGTTCGCAGTCGATGCCCACCCCGAGTTCGGCGGCTTTTTTCCTCAGCTTCGCGTGGATTTCGTCGAGGGAGCTTTCCTTGTAGATCGAAGTTTTCCTCGTTCCCAGAAGGTTGAGGTTCGGGCCTGAAATTGCCAGGAATTTTTTCATCACGCTTCCTCCTCATTCTCTCTCGGCTTCGTCGAGCAGTTCCAGAAGGGCACGGAGCCCAAGGATATAGCTGTAGGAACCGAACCCGCAAACCTGACCTGCGCAGACAGGCGCGATATAGGACAGGTGGCGGAAGGGCTCGCGCTTGTAGATGTTGGAAATGTGCACTTCGATGGCCGGAAGCCTCACGGCGCCGAGGGCGTCGCGCAGCGCGACGGAATAGTGGGTAAAGGCGCCGGCGTTGATCACGAAGCCCTGGATCTTGCCGGCGCAGGAATGGATGTAGTCGATGATGAAACCTTCCACGTTCGACTGGAAGAATTCGAGAGTTATTCCCTGCCGTTGGCCCTCATGCCTGATCTCGTCGCATATCTGCTCTAAGGTTTTGCCGCCATAGATGCCGATTTCCCTTTTTCCGAGCATGTTCAGGTTGGGGCCATTGATGATGGCGATTCTGCGCGATCCCATATTTTCCACCTCGCCGCTGCAATAGGCGTTGCCCCCATTGTTCTCGAGCTCGAGGATAAGATCAAGCGCTCATCGAACAAATATCCGGGGAAATGATCCCTAGAACTCCATCTTTCGGGGAGGCTGTCCTTTTTCCTCGACGAATTGGGCCGACCCGTTGTTAATATTATTATGAATTTTTATGTTGACAGAATCGAAAACCAGTGCGATAGTGCAACTGATATATCGGCGATATTTCGGTATGACGCCGGTACCGCTATGGCTAGCCGGAATCCGGCGGGTACGGCGAAGGGAATGCAGGCAATGGCAGTGAAGAAAGAAAACCTCAGCAAGAAGATTCAGGTATACGAGATCCTGAAAAACAGGATTATCCAGCATCAGCTGAAGCCGCAAGAGTACCTGAACGAACAGGATCTCTGCGAGGAGTTCGGCGTCAGCAAGACCCCGGTGAGGGAAGCCCTTCAGCACCTCGAACGCAAACGGCTCGTGGTCATCGTCCCCAACAAGGGCTGCTTTGTGACGAATATAAGCCTCGAGCTCATACGCGAGGTTTTCGAGATCAGGGAAATCTACGAATGCGCCGCGGCACGATTCGCCGCCAGCCTGGACGACAGGAGCCAGTTCGTCGAGATCCTCGAAAGCCACGAATCCTTCAATAACGCCAGCGAGGAAGGGCTGAGAAGCTCCCTCCTTTCCGGCTACAAGATTCATGAGGTCATCGTGAATTCTGTCGGCAACAGCTTTTTGTCGGAATTCTACGGCACCATCCTCGACCACATTATCCGCATACGCGTGTATTCCATGTCGCGTTTCGACGCGAAACGGCTTCACGAAACCTGCGAAGAGCACAAGCAGATACTGAGGGCTATCATCGCCGGCGACGCCGATGAGGCGGAAAAGGCGATGAGAAATCATCTACAACGTTCACTCATCAGCGTTGACCGCATGATGGTCAACAATAGGAAGGCAGTATGACGCACGTATTGAAAGCGGCTCAGCCCATCACTCCCGAAATCATCGAAGCCTTCAGATCGCTGGATGTGGCGACGGTATACGAGGCTTCGGGCAGGAAGGGTTACATCGACAACGCTATCAAGCCCGCAGCGCCGGGGAACAGGATTTGCGGCCCGGCTTACACCGTCCAATGCGCTCCTGGCGACAACCTCATGCTCCATAAGGCATTGCAGCGCGCCCCTGCCGGTTCCATCATCGTGGCGAGCGTCGGCACGGCTTACAATTTCGGCTATTGGGGCGGACTCATGGCCACGGCAGCCGTGGCGCGCCGCCTGGGCGGGCTGGCCATAGACGGCACGATCCGCGATTCGGCGGAAATCGCGAAGATGGGATTCCCTGTTTTCTGCCGCGGCTTCTGCATCAGGGGAACGACAAAAGCCACCCTGGGCATCATCAATTATCCCGTCAATTTCGGCGACGCGACGATTTTCCCGGGCGACCTGATACTCGGTGACGAGGACGGAATGGTCGTTGTGGCGGCCAAAGATTGCGCCGATGTTCTCGCCAAGTCGCTCAAGCGCGTGGAGTTCGAGGATGGGAAGGCCGCGCAGCTCAAGGCTGGGGTGAGCAGCGTGGAGCTGAACAAGCTCGACGCCGTGTTCCAGGCCCTCGGCCTCGTTGAGGAGTGAGAGAATCATGCGTATCGCCGAAAAGCTGCTCCTTGACGCCGCGAAAGAAATCCTGATCGGGCTCGGGGAAGGGCCGAACAGCGCCGAGATCGCCGCCGAAATCCTCGTGAGTTCCGACATGCGCGGCGTGAGCACCCATGGAGTCAACCTCCTCAGGCAGATTTCCAAGCGCAAGGCCGCGGGCATGCTGACGATTCCCACGCGTGTGGATATCGTGAGGGAAGACGATACGACCGCCCTCCTGGACGGCAACGACGGTTTGGGGCAGGTAGCCGGCTACAGGGCTATGCGCCTGAGCATCGAGAAGGCGAGGCGCGGCGGCATCGCCATGGTGGGCTTGAGAAACACAAACAATGTCGGCGCTCTGGGGTATTACACCTCTACGGCTGCCTCGTCGGGTGATGTCATCGCGATCTGCATGACGAACGGGAATCCTTCGGTGGCTCCCTATGGAAGCGCCGATCCATTCTTCGGCACGAATCCGATTTCCGTCGGTATCCCTCTCGCGGGAGGGAAATCCATCGTTCTCGACATGTCCTCGAGCGTCGTCGCCAGGGGCAAGATCCGCCTGGCCGCACTGAGCGGCGAGAGCATCCCTCTCGGCTGGGCTTGCGACGAGTCGGGGGCTCCCACGACCGACCCCAACAAGGCGCTCAATGGTTCCCTTTTGCCGCTCGGAGGCCCCAAGGGCTCAGGCCTCGCCATGGTGATCGACATCATGGCCGGCCTTCTCATGGGGTCGTCCTATGGCCAGAAGCTGAAGAGCTTCCATGAGCTCGAAGGCCCTACGGGCGTGGGGGCGAGCTTCATCGCCATAGATATCGCGCGGTTCATCGATCCTGAGCTTTTCGCCCAGAACGTACAGGCCTATGCCGAGGAAATCAAGGGCCTTCGCAGGCAGCCGGGAGCCACGTCGATTCTCCTTCCAGGCGAAGTGGAATTCATGAAGGAAGAAAAAAGCAGGATTTCGGGCATCGAAGTACCTGAGGCAGTGGCCAAGGCGATCGATGAAATCCTTGTAAAATCGGGCAGCAGTATCCGATTGCTGGCGGAGTAAGAGAGACAAATATGGATAAGATTATAAGAGTGGATACGAGGAAACGGCGGATCGAGGTCCACGCCGTCACCGATGAAGAGACGCGATGGGGCGGCAGAGGCCTTATCGCCCATGTCCTCCTGAGGGAAGTGCCGCCCACCTGCGAGCCCACGGGCAGGCGCAACAAGCTCATTTTCGCTTCCGGACTCCTCGCCGACACGAACGTCACCACGGTGGGCCAGATGTCCATCGGCGGGAAAAGCCCGCTCACGGGCGGCGCCAAGGAATGCAATATCGGCGGAGGTGCCGGCCGTCGCCTTGCCAGGCTCGGCGTCAGGGCTCTGATCATCGAAGATACGCCCGCCGAAACCGCCAGGACCGACGTCCTCGAAATCAGGGCTGAAGGCTCCAGGCTCGTCGAGACGCCCGAACTCAAAGGCAAGCTCGTCGATGAAACCATCGCTGCGCTGAGGGCAAAATACGGCGCCAAGGTCGGCATCTTCTGCATTGGCCCGGCCGGCGAGATGGTGATGTACGCGGCGGGCATAGCCTGTCCCGACGATAGCGATGTCCAGATCCGCTACGCGGGGCGTGGCGGACTGGGCGCGCTGATGGGATCCAAGGGCATCAAGGCTATCGTCGTCGATGACGCGGGGTCGACCTACAAGGCTCCCATCTACGACAAGGCCCTCCTCCAGGAGACCTCCAAATGGATGGCCGAAGCCCTCCTCAAGGACCCGAAGACCGAAAACAGGAACACATTCGGCACTCCCGCCATACTCGCGCTGGCGAGCGCCTCGGGCCTCATGCCCACGCGCAACTTCAGCTCGGGTACCTTCGAAAAGGCCGACGACATCGCCGGCGAGCGCGTCAGGGAGGAAATCCTCGCGCGCGGCGGGCAGACGGGCAAGCCCTGTGTCTCAGGCTGCGTCATCCAGTGCTCCAACCTTTTCCCCGATAAAACAGGCAAAAAAATCGTCGCCTCGCTCCAGTACGAGACCATATCCCTCCTCGGCTCCAACTGCGGCATCGGCAGCCTGGACGACATCGCCGAGTTGAATCATCTCTGCAACCAGGTCGGCGTCGATTCCATCGAGACGGGAGCGGCCATCGGCGTGGCGATGGAGGCCGGCATCATTCAGTTCGGCGACGCCGAGGGAGCAAAGGATCTTATCCGCCAGATAGGGCAGGGTACTTGGCTTGGGCGCATCATCGGCCACGGGGCCAAGCTGGCCGGCCGCGTGCTGGGCGTACGGCGGATCCCCGTCATCAAGGGCCAGGCAATCCCCGGCTACGATCCGCGCGGCGTAAAGGGCAACGGCGTCACCTATATAACCTCCCCCATGGGAGCAGACCATACGGCGGGCAACGCCTTCGAAACGCTGAAGTACATGGATGTGCTGAAACCCGAGGGGCAGGTGGAGATCTCCAGAAAGCTGCAGATCCGCGCCGCCCTCCTCGACACCCTCGGCCTCTGTCTCTTCGTGCGGCCTCCCTTTGTGAAGCGGCCCGAGCAGTTCGGCAACCTCCTGAAAGGCCGTTACGGCTGGGACCTCTCCTTCCGCGATGTCCAGCTTCTGGCCTGGGACACGATAAAGACCGAGCGTGAGTTCAACGAAAGGGCGGGGGTTTCCGAACAGTATTTTCCTATCCCCGAGTTCATGGAAGACGAACCTCTTCCCCCGAAGAACGCCGTCTTCGACGTGAAAATGAGCGACATGCGATCGATGTGGGACGGGGGCTTCACGCCTCTGGATGAATTTTAGGCCGC
>JBAQLW010000401.1:0-2695 GCA_049302175.1 Rectinemataceae bacterium | reverse complement strand
CCCTTTTTGGTGATATAAAGTCTCGAACGCGTTGCCGTGACGAGTCCCGCGCGCTCGCAGCAATTCCGTGCGCCAATTACATCGTAATTGGCACTTTCCCGCCGTGGGCGTATCGCGGCCCGGACTTCGGCCGTATCGCCTAATGAAAACGCCGCATCGAACCAGGCAGCGACAAAAGCAGGCTTGAGGGCTCCTGTCTGAGTGAGGTCCAGAGGACCATCCTTCAGTGCGTTGAGGAGATATAGCGTCTGCCTGAGGAGCGGAATCCTTGTCGCTTCCGCCTCACCGATTGGACCCCGCAGATCCACTAAATTGTCGAAAGCCTTTCCCGGTTCATGTTGGATGAGGTACATATCATGGGGCGAAAGCCCGAAGAACGCTTCGATGCCGGTTTCGTTCTTTTTTCGCATCTCCGCGTCGAAAAAAGCTTGAAGTTCTTCCTCGGAACCGAAGGATTTACCTTCCATGAGCGCTTCCATCCGCTTGATCTCGGCCGTCGCTAAATTCGGCTTGCCCGATCCGCAGCACTTCTTATACTTTTTGCCCGATCCACAAGGGCATGGATCGTTCCGGCCGATTTTCATGCATTTTCTCCCTTTTTTATATAAGCGGCCTGTCTGACCGGGTCAAGGTGCCTTGCCGCCCAATTAGCAAAACACTAATCGCGAAAAGCGCTTGCGCCATCCATCCACAATGTTATACTGATCGTATCCGGCCGCCGCACGGCTGAAAATTATGTAGTGACATCAGAAATAAATATAAGGAAACAATGTCGAATCAGTTTTTCGAGCGCCCGATCCTGAATTCGCCGTATACGTACCCCCGACGCCACTGGGAGCTCGACGCCGATGGCCAGCCAACGCAAAAGATCGAGGAATCGAGGCGCAGGGCCGAGTTCATCACTCCCATACCGAAACCCCGCAAGCGGAAAGGCGCACCGGAACAATCCCGTCTCATCTTCGACGAGGGGCGGGGACTTTCGACCGAGAAGCAGCAGTACGACCCCACCGCGATCATCAACGAAGTGCGCCGCCATGTGGACGAGTGGCGACTTTTGCCGGACAAGAACGACTGGCGCGTGACGCCCGAGACCGCGCGGCTTCTCGAACATTGGCGCCACCACCAGTTTTCGGGAATCAGGCCCTTCTTCTGCCAAATCGAGGCGGTCGAAACTCTCATCTGGCTCACCGAAGTGGCGCCGACCCTGGGTAAGACCGGCGATACGTTCATCGACTACCTCGAAAGCGCGAACGAAGACGCCAACCCGGGGCTTTCCCGCCTCGCCCTGAAACTCGCAACCGGCACGGGCAAGACGACAGTAATGGCCATGGTCATGGCATGGCAGACCATCAACGCGGTCAGGCGACCCCAGAGCAGGCGGTTCACGCGGGGCTTCCTCGTGGTCACGCCAGGGATCACCATCCGCGACAGGCTCCGCGTCCTGAAACCCAACGACCCGGACAGCTACTACGCGAGCCGCGAGATTGTCCCTAACGACATGCTCGCCGATATCGCCAAAGCGAAAATCGTCATCACGAACTATCACGCATTCATGTTCAGGGAAAGGGTGGATCTCTCCAAGGGCGGACGGTCTCTCCTCCAGGGCCGGGGCGAACCCCTGCAGACGCTCGAAACCGAAGGACAGATGCTCCAGCGCGTCATGCCGGAGCTCATGGGGCTGAAAAGCGTCTTCATCATGAACGACGAAGCGCATCACTGCTACCGCGAGAAACCTCTTCCCGATGCAGAGCTTTCGGGCGACGAAAGGAAAGAAGCGGAGGAGAACAACGAGGCCGCCCGCGTGTGGATTTCCGGCCTCGGGATTGTTGGCAGGAAAATCGGGACGCTTCGCGTTCTCGACCTGTCGGCGACGCCTTTTTTCCTCCAGGGTTCGGGGTACGCGGAAGGCACGCTTTTTCCCTGGACGATGTGCGACTTCTCCCTCATGGACGCGATCGAATGCGGCATCGTCAAGCTGCCGCGCGTGCCCGTGGCCGACAATATCCCCGGCAACGAAATGCCCAAGTTCCGGGAACTCTGGAAACATATAGGCACAAGGATGCCAAAAAAAGGGCGGGGGCGCGCGGGGCAACTCGACCCCTTGAGCATCCCGGTCGAGCTTCAGACCGCACTGGAAGCGCTCTACGGCCATTACAGGAAAACCTTCGATCTTTGGGCCGAAGCGGGAATCAAGGTTGCGCCCTGCTTCATCATCATCTGCAACAACACCGCGACTTCGAAACTCGTGTACGATTACGTTTCGGGCTTCCACCGGGAGACCGGGAGCGGCGCGAAGCGCTTCGAGAACGGGCGGCTGCCTCTTTTCCGCAACTATGACGAGAACGGCGTTCCGGCGGGACGGCCACGCACTCTCCTCATCGATTCAGAACAGCTCGAATCGGGGGAAGCGCTGGACGACACCTTCCGGTCCGTGGCATCCGACGAGATCGACAGATTCAGGCGTGAAATCATCGAACGCACGGGCGATATCAGACAGGCCCAGAACATCACCGACCAGGACATCCTGCGCGAGGTCATGAACACGGTAGGCAAGCCGGGACGACTCGGCGATTCGATACGTTGCGTCGTCTCCGTCGCCATGCTCACGGAAGGCTGGGACGCGAACACCGTCACCCATGTCCTCGGCATACGCGCTTTCGGCACCCAGCTTCTCTGCGAGCAGGTCATAGGCCTG
>JBAQLW010000400.1:0-1731 GCA_049302175.1 Rectinemataceae bacterium | reverse complement strand
GACATGCTCCGCCTGCTTTCGGAGGGAAATGACCATGTACTCGGCACCTTCCCCGCCGAATGGCGCAAACCCGATTCATCACTTCCCTATATCCTTGGCGAACAGCTTCCCCCGGAGGAAGCCTCCGAGCTCTGGCCCTGGCTCAAGAATCCCCTTCCGCCCAGCTGGGAAGACCAGCGGTTTAAGACATTGCGCCAAAGATTCAATCTTGGCGAAGAGAACGCGGTCCTTTCAAAATTGTACTATGAACTTAAAGGAAGCCTGCGCGTCACGGCCGATGGGGCCGCGCTCAATCTCTTCTCGAATTTCCATCCTTTTTTAAGAACCATTGTCCGCCGAACCCGTGAATACCTCGAAACCACTATCGATCCTTCGACGCATGAACCGTATCTCAAGCATATTGGGCTCGAGCTGTTCGGCGAAAAGGACCCCGTCCTGCTCTCCGGCTATCTCATGGATGCCTATCAGGCCGCCGAAGAATTCTGCCAGATGTTGAACCGCCGCGTCCGCACGGCGGGATTTTTCAAAACTCTGCTGCTCCGCCGCATCGGCAGCTCCATGAGCGCCGGCCTTTCCACCGTCACGAAAATGCTCAGCGAATGGGAATCCGATTCGGATCAGGAAGAAGACGATGAGCCCGAAGAATTCAACGGCGAGGACGACCGCGATCGCCCAGGGAACCATTCGAGCGAGCTGAAGACGCTTACTTCGGCGGAGCGGCGAAAACTGGAGCAATGCAAGGGATACCTCGAAACCAGCCGTGAGGAAGATCCTAAGTGGAATGTCATTCTCCACTATTTGCGTGACGAACATTGGGCCGAAGACGGCTGTATTCTCTTTTCGCAGTATTACGATACTGCCTGGTGGGTTGCCCAAGGTCTCGTCAAAGCATTTCCGGACCGCCTTGTCGCGGTATACGCCGGCTCGGGCAAATCCGGTATATTCCAGGATGGCCGATTCCTGCGCCGTGAACGCGACGACATCAAGAAGCTTGTCAAAGAGGGCGAGGTGACCCTTCTGGTCGGTACCGATGCCGCAAGCGAAGGCTTGAACCTCCAGAGCTTGGGAACCCTCATCAATGTGGACTTGCCATGGAACCCCACTCGCCTTGAGCAGCGAAAAGGGCGAATCCAGCGTATCGGACAGACGCGCGACACGATTCGCGTTCTCAATCTGCGCTATAAAGATTCGGTCGAAGATAAAGTTCATAATGCTCTTTCTGGCCGCCTCGATCAAATCCGAAAAATGTTCGGCCAGATTCCCGATGTTCTCGAGGATGTCTGGATCGATATCGCCCTGGGCAAGAAAGTAGAGGCCGAGCAGCGGATCGATGCGCTTCCGCCTCAACATGCTTTCGATGAGCGCTACAGTCGTGTCGATGATGTTTCAGGTTGGGACGACTGCGCTAAAGTGCTGAATGCGGGCGATCGCATCGCTCATTTGTCAAAAGGGTGGAAATCATGAAGCCGATATCGGACATGACGGCCGCCCAGGCGCGCGCCATACGATTCGTCCTCATGGATATAGACGATACGCTCACGACCGAAGGGAAGCTGAGCGCGGAAAGCTACGCGGCGCTCTGGGAGCTCAAGGGCGCCGGGCTTGTGGTGCTGCCCATAACGGGCCGGCCGGCCGGCTGGTGCGATCTCATCGCGCGGGAATGGCCGGTGGACGGCGTCGTGGGCGAAAACGGGGCTTTCGTGTTCTGGGAGGAGCCGGAGGGGCGGCACC
>JBAQLW010000399.1:0-1861 GCA_049302175.1 Rectinemataceae bacterium | reverse complement strand
GGCATAGAGGCTCGTATCGGTAACGTATTCTATGGTGAGCTCGACTTCCCCGCCGCAGATGGCTTCGCTGCCCGCCGCCTCCATCCCGACCATCTCGACGCCGATCCCGAAAGACTGGCGCCGCTCGAAGGCGGCCAAGGCCGCCGCCGCGGCCTTGAGTTCCACGATGCCGCCCCCAACGCTGCCTTCCGCGCTTTCGTCGGGCCGGAAGAGCATCATCGTGCCGAGGTGTCGTGGAGCGGAGCCCCTAAGCCCCGTTACGGTGGCCACGACGACAGGACCCGCGCAGTCCGCTATCGCGTGGATGACTTCATGGCTCATGCGGTCTCCTTTGCTTACAACGATAGTAATTCAAGGAAAGATCGGTTACTCACTGAGTGAGTAATAGCTTGAGGAAAGCTCGCCGTCAAGTGAAAAACGCCTAAAAATATGGCGCTACTTGACAATGCGCGATCGCGGTTCTTACATATAGCACGTGAATGACAGAGATGATGAACTACAGCGCATATCGGAACTGAGGCCGGAGTATCTGGCTCTCGGCCTTCTAGCGCAGGGCTCTTCACACGGATACGAACTTTTCCGCAGATTCCAGACTTCACTCGACCGGCTCTGGCATATCAGCGAGAGCCAGTTCTACGCCATTCTCAAGCGGGCCGAAAAGCATGGTCTGGTGACAGGTTTGGCCCCGCAGAAAGGCGAGGGCACGTCACGCCGCCTCCTCAGCCTGAGCCTGGCCGGACAGTGCCGCTTCGATGAATGGATCATGGAACCGACGGTTTCCAGCCCCCGGCTGCTGCATCTCGAATTCACGACGAGGTTGTTTTTCGCCCGCGGTCTTTGCCCCGACAACATAGCCCGGATGGTGACCGACCAGATCGATACCCTTTCCACGGAAATAGAAAGACTGAAGGCGGCGCGAAGGGAAGGAATTCGTTTTGACGAGATCGAAGCGCTCTCCGCGGCTTTCCGGCTACGTCAGGTGGAAGCCGCTCTTGGCTGGATCAGGGAAGAGATAGCCCCTCTTGTCGGAGAATTGAGCCGGGTTTGAGGTTTTCCGCGTTGAGCGCTCCCAGACGCGCGCCTTCGCGGATCGCCTCGCGCAGACTTCCGCCTTCTGACAGGACATAGGCGAGGCCTGCCGTAAAGGCATCGCCCGAACCGGTGGGGTTGATAGCCTTGACGCTTTGGGTCGGCTCCTCGGCGGCGCGGCCTCCCTCCTCGAACCAGATGGGCGCGCCGCCGCGCGTGACGATGAGGTCGGCGCCGTATCGCTCCTTCCATGAAGTCGCGTAATTATGGACATGCGCTCTCAGAGCCGCCGCTCCGGCGCCGCCCGGCGCGGGAAAGGTGGCGAGGAATTCGCTCAGATTGGGCTTCACGACGACGGGGCGGGAAGGCAGGCTGGTGACGAGGTCCTTGCCCTTGATATCGAGAAAGATTGTCAGGCCGAGCCCGGCGGCGCGCCGCGCCATCGCGGGAATAACGGCGTCTGAATAGCCTGTGGCCTTCGTGCCCGATATGACGAGGACATCGAAGGAGGGAAGCAGGCTGTCGAAGAGATCGAGAAGGCGCTCTTCAGTGCCTGGCGCGACGGCCGCGGCTTCTTCCACGAGTTCGGTGGCGATATGGGCTTTCGAATCGATGACCGTGGTGCAGATGCGCACTTCGCTTTCAGAATTAGCCCAGCGTATGTCGAGTCTGTCGGCCGCCGCGAGCGAGAGGAACCAGTCGCGGTTCGGGCCGCCCGCGTGCGTCAGCTGGACCGCTTCGGCGCCCAGTTGTGAAAGTACCCTCGCCACGTTGACGCCCTTGCCCGAGGCGTCGGTGCGGACTGTTTTTGCCCTGTTGACCTGGTCCAGTT
>JBAQLW010000398.1:0-8467 GCA_049302175.1 Rectinemataceae bacterium | reverse complement strand
CTTCCAGCCTCTCGGCTTCAGCCTTGTCCACCTTGAGGAGGACCATGATTATGGCAGTTTTCGGCCGTCGCCCCGAGGCTTCGAAGGCCGCCTCGGCTTCGTCCCGGGAACAACCCGTGGCCTGCCGGATGAGGCGCTTCGATCGCTCGACGAGCTTGCGGTTGACGGGCCTAAGGTCCACCATCAGATTGTGGAAGACCTTCCCGAGGCGGATCATGCTCGCCGTCGTGATCATGTTGAGGACGAGCTTCTGGGCCGTGCCCGCCTTCATCCGCGTGGATCCCGTCACGATCTCGGGCCCTACGTCGAGAAAGATCGCGTGCTTGGCATATTTGAAGGTCTTGGAGCCGTGGTTGCAGCTGATGGCCGCCACGACGGCGCCGAGGTCGCGGGCTTTGGCCATGGCGCCGAGGACATAGGGCGCCTGCCCGGAGGCCGTAATGCCCACGAGGACGTCGCCAGCCCCGAAGCCGATGCTTTCGAGCTCGGCCACCCCGCTCTCGGGATCGTCTTCGGCCCCCTCGATCGAGCGCATGAGGGCTTCGGAGCCGCCGGCTATCAGCCCCTGCACCATGTCGCGGGACACGCCGAAGGTGGGCGGACACTCGGAGGCGTCGAGGACACCCAGGCGGCCCGATGTGCCGGCGCCGATGTAGACGAGCCTTCCTCCCTTTCTGAAGGCGGCGACGACATCGTCCACGAGGCTCGCTATGGGTCCAAGAGCCTTTTCCACGGCGAAAGGCACCGTTTTGTCCTCGTCGTTGATGATCCTGAGGATATCGATGCTCGACTTGGTGTCGATGTCCATCGAGCTTTCATTGCGCTTTTCGGTAGTGAAGCCCTCGAGCATGTCCTGGGTTATCGTCGTGTCGATCATCGGTCTTTCTCCATCTCTTTCAGCCAGGCGATGCAGGCGAGGAGGGCGCGGGGAACATGGAAGAAGCCCTTCCACTTCCCGCCCTTGAGAGTCAAGGCCACCTCCCCGTTCCGGTCGAGATAACCGTACCACTCCCCGTAGTCCGGATCGGGAAAATGGCTCCAGGTCCAGTCATGGATCTTCGCGAACCAGGCCTCGCAGGCGGGATCGCCCGTGAGTTTATACGCGAGGAGGAAGGCGCAGAGGGCTTCGGCATGCACCCACCAGAGCTTCATGCCCGATTCGATCTTCTCGGTGGGAAAGCCCTCGAAGTCCTGATAGTAGTAGATGCCGCCGTATTTTTCATCCCAACCGCGCTCGATCGTCCAGAGCATGGCTTCCCGGCATGTCTCGATGAGGGTTCCGTCGCCGCGCCCCGCGGCTTCCTTCATGATAAACCAGAGGGTTTCGAGGGCGTGGCCTGGGGTCAGCAGCCGGCCTTCCATGCAGTCGGGCCGCGAGCCATCGGGGAATACCCGCTCGAACAGCGCCTTGCGTTCCCGATCCAGGTGGAGGCCGAGAACCTGACGTATCGCCGAGTCCCCGATGGGATCGAGCTCCGACTTGGGCAGGAGCCCCTCGAATTCACCCGCCATCCATACCTGCATCATGGGGAAGGACATCGCGAGAATCGGGCGATTCTCGCCGATCTGTTTTGTCCAGACCCCCTTCGGATTCGCCTTGCGCTCCTGGATGCGGCGCCAAGTGGACAGGGCCATGTCGGCGGCCCAGGCTTCGCCCGAAACGCGCCCGTACTCGGCCAGGCCCGCGGCGCAGAAGCAGTCGGAATAGATATTGTAGGGCTGGACGAGGGGTTTGCCCCAGCGGTCGAGGGCGAACCAGAAATCCCCGTTCGGAGCCCTCCCCTTTTCGCGGATAAAATCGGCGCCCAGCTTCGCCAGCTCCAGCCAGCGCGGCTCGGGCCTCACCGTCCTGTAGAGATGGGAGAAAGCCCAGAGCTCCCTGCCCTGCATCCAGAGGAACTTGTCCTTGTCGAAGACCTTTCCGTCGCGGTCGATGCAGCTGAAATAGCCTCCTGCCTCGCGGTCGGGGCTGTGGCGCTCCCAGAAGGGGATGACGCTGCCGAAGAGTTCGTTCTCGTAACGCGCCCTGAGGGCGGCGATGTCGGTTTTCGTCATTTCACCGCCCCCGCCGTCATTCCTCTGATGAAGTACTTCGACATAAAGAGGTAGAGGATGAGCACCGGGACGACGGCGATTGAAAGGCCGGTGAAAAGAAGGCTCCAGTCGGTGCTGTACTGCCCGAAGAAGCTCGTGAGGCCGACGGGCAGGGTCTTCCACTTGGCGCTCTGCAGGAATACGAGGGGGAAGAAGAAATCATTCCAAATCGGCACGGCGTTGTAGATGGTGACGAGGGTTATGGCGGGCGCCACCACGGGCATGACGATCAGCCTGTAGATGCCCCAGTCCGAACAGCCGTCGATGCGCGCCGCGTATTCGAGGTCGGCCGGTATCGTCTTCATGAATCCCGAGAGGATGAAGACTGTCGAGGGCAGACCCATGGCGATGAAGATGAGTATGACGGAGAGCGGATTGTCCACCAGGTTCAGCCGTTTCATCAGGATGAAGAGGGGGATTATCGCCGCCTTGAGGGGCAGCATGATGCCGGACAGGAAGAGCATGTAGACGAGGGCGGAGAGGCGGTATTTGTAGCGTGAGACGCCGAAGGCTGCCATCGAGCCGAAGAGAAGGACGAAGACCATCGAAACGGATGTCATCCATATGCTGTTGAAGAAGTAGCGACCGAAGCCCCGCTTCACCCAGACCGTGACGTAATTGGAAAAATCGAGGACCTTGGGCAGCGCGAAGGGCGCGCGTAGGATCTCCCTCGTCGACTTGAAGGAGGAAAGGACCATGTTGACGAGGGGATAGAAGATGATGAGGGCATAGAAGGCGAAAAGGAGCTCTATCGCGAGGATGGCGGCTTTTCTCCCGGCGCCAGCGCCCCTGAAATGGAAATCCGTGGTCACAGCTCCACCTCCTTCCTGCCGAGGGCCGAGATGGAGAAGATCGAGGCGAAGAAGGTGAGGCCATAGATGACGACGCCGATCGCCGATCCGATGCCGATCTCCGGGCTTCCGGAGTCAATCGAACCGAAGGCGGTCCGGTAGAAAAGCGTGCCGATCGTGTCGGTGGAGAAATTGGGCGAACCGTCGAGCCCCGCCATGGTGTAGATCTGCTCGAAGACATTGAGGCTGCCGATGATCGTCAGCACCGTTATCACCGTGATGGAAGGCAGGATGAGGGGAAGGACGATCTTCCTGAACACAGTCGATTCCTTCGCGCCGTCAAGATAAGCCGCCTCGAGGCAATCCGTCGGCACATTGTCGATGGCCGCCAGGAAGACGAGGCTGGGAAAACCCACCCAGCGCCAGATATTGACGAGGATGATCGATACAGTGGCGATCGACTCGTCGCCAAGCCAAGCCCGCGCGAGTTCGGGCCGGCCGAGGAGCTTCAGAAGGCCGTTGAGCAAACCGTTGGGCCGGAGGTAGAGCCCCCAGAGGAAGCCCACGGCGACGATCGAGAAGAGGACGGGGATGAAGATCACCCGTTTGAAGAATTCGTGGCCGGCGATTTTCCTCGAGAGCAGGTAGCCGAAGAGGAGGCCGAGGCTGTTCTGGATGAGCATCGTGAGGAGAAACCAGGTGAGGTTGTTCCCGAGAGCGTTGAAGAACCTCGTCTTGTAGGGTTCGGTGAGGAAGACGCGCCTGAAATTCTCCAGGCCGATGAAGTCGCCGCGAATCAGCTGTTTCCAGCTGAAAAGGCTGTTGAAAAGCGACATAAAAAGGGGGAGGAGAATGACGACGGCGACTATCGTCAGCCCCGGGAGCACGAAGAACGCGATCCACAGCCCCTTGCGCGCATCTTTTCTCGTCACGTCCATACTCCTGCAAGAATGCCGCGTAGGAAGAAAAATGCGGAAGGCTTCCACTGCGGGAAGCCCACCGCATCTCAATCAGCTGGGTCTATTTCTTGAATGGCGCGTAGTACGTCGCGATGCCTTCCTGAACCTGCTTCGCGACCTCAGCCGGTTCGAGCTTGCCGGCCAGCATTCCCTGGAGACCCGACTGAATCAGAACGGAGCCGGTGGGCTGCTGATACCTGAAGCCGACGAGCATTAGATAGGGCGTGGCGTTTTTCTGGAGGCTCAGGACCTTCGAGATGTAGGGCGAAGCCGAGGTGTCGACGCCCGGGACGGCGGATACCTGCTTGAGCTCGTTGATAAAGACATCGCCTGTCGTTTTGCTGGCGAGGAAGCGAACGAACTTGGCTGCGGCTTCCTTGTTCTTCGAGGCCGCGTTGATGCTGAAGTTGCCGTCGGCGTAGACAGAGACGTAATGGGTATCGCCCTTCTTGGCGACGGGCGCCGGGAAGATGTCGTAGGCGAGTTTGGGATTCTGGGCCGAGAAGTATCCGGCTTCGAAGCTGCCGCCGATAAAGTGGCCGGCCATCTCGTTGATGAAGGCCGACTGCGAGTCGGTGTAGCTTACCCCCATGTAGAGGTCGGGCATGAAGGGGGTGAGTTCCTTGAGTTTGGCGAGGGCGCCCACGAAGCGCGGATCCTGGAAGTTAGTCTTGCCGGCGACGACAGCGTCGAAGTAATCGTTGGCGCCGTAGAAGTTCGGGCAGATGGATCCCATCATCACTTCGAGCGTCCATCCATCCTTGCCGCCGTTGGCGAGGGGTTGGACTCCCGCTTTTTTCATGACCTGGAGATTGGCGATGAACTGATCCCAGGTTTCGGGAACGCTGAGGCCGAGTTCCTTGTAGATCGTCTTGTTGTAGAACACGAAAAGAGTCTGGCTGGCGAAGGGCACGCCGTAGATTTTCCCGTCCATGATGGAAGTGGCGCCCTTCAGGGGGGCCTTGGCGAAGTTCTTGAGATCGGGAACCCACTGCTCGAGCGGCTCGAGGAAGCCGGACTGGGCGAAGGTTTCGAGGCCGCCATAGGCGCGGCTCTGGAGGACATCGGGTCCCGATCCGCCCGAGAGGGCCGCGGAGAGGATGGTGTTGTACTCGGTGCTCTTGTGGGCAGTCTGGACAACCTTGATATCGGGATTCGTCTTGTTGAATACGGCGATGAGTTTCTCATAGGTATCGACATCCTCGGGTCGCCATGTCCAGAAATTGATGGTTGTCTTCTGGCCAAAAGCAGAGCTCAGAGCGAGGATCACGAGCAGGATCACTATCGCCGATCGTTTAAACCGCATAATCGCCTCCTGAAATTGTGTGAGTGAAATTCCGTTACAGCGTAGCACGGGTTTTAGGGTCTGTAAAGAAATTTATTTTCAACGGAGACCACAAAAGGTATAGAAGCGTATAAGAATGCTACCGTTCAGGCTCATTCCCACAACTGTGATAAAGGCACCGCGAAAAGCCGATCACCAAAACCGACTACCGCATCGCCGTCGTAGAGCAGCACTCCGGCCGCAAATCCCTTTCGCGCAATATCACGCAGCTTTCGCAAACCTTGGAAATCGCCATCGACTATCGTCGAAGCAGCCTTCACCTCGATTCCGAATATGCGTCCCTCAGATTCCAGGACGATATCCACCTCAACTTTATCCTTATCGCGATAATGGTAAAAAACGACGAGATCTTCACGCGAAGCGGCGAGACGGCGTAATTCCTGAAACACGAAGGTTTCCAGAAGCCGTCCAAAAAAAGAACGATCACTCCACAATGAGTCGACGGTTTTTCCCAATAAAGCGCAAGCGAGTCCAGTATCCCCGAGATGAAGCTTAGGTGTTTTCAATACCCTATTGCTGAGATTGCTATGCCAGCAGGGCAGTTCATCCACAAGAAAAATGCGGGACAACAAGGTAAGATACTCTCGTATAGTCGGTCGGCTAACCTGAAAGGGAGCGGCTATTTCGGAAATATTGGAAAGACAGGAAGTCTGCGCCGCAGTCAAAGCAAGAAGTCTGGGCAAAACATCCATCGCATTTATCCGGGCAATATCGCGGATATCCCTCTGTATAATAGTCTCGGCATAATCGCGATACCAGATTGTCCGGCGACGCGGAGTCGAACGGGCAAGGGCTGCAGGGTAGCCGCCTGCCACGACGAGCTCAACCAATTCTTTGCCATAACGATGTCCTGTTGATCCGACATTGAATCTGGCGCTGAACAAATGGTCCATAAAGCCTGGCTCACTACGATGCAACTCGGCTTGGCTTAATGGATGCAACCTCAATAGTTCTATACGACCTGCCAATGAATCGGCCAGTGGGGGCAATAAAAGTAAATTCGCTGATCCGGTAAGTATGAATCGACCTGGCTTGCGATCCTTATCTATGGCCATTTTCAACGATGTGAAGATTTCCGGAACTCTCTGAACTTCATCGAGCACAATGAATTCCGGAAGGTCGGCAACATATCCTACAGGATCGGTATAAGCTGCGGCTCTTTGCACATCATCATCGAAGCTGATATACGCATATCCTTTTTCATCCCCTACATTTCTGGCAAGGGTAGTCTTGCCACACTGCCGAGGTCCGTGAATCAAGACCGCAGGGGAGTCAGTCAATGCATCGAGAATCCTTTGTCGAAGGTATCTTGGATACAAATTGCTTCTGTCCATGAAAGATGTATACTATATAATCCGTCCAATTGCAAGTTTATAGTCGTCTGATTGAAAATATTACCCCATAAAATTGTAAACCAAATCGGCTTTATCACTGTTCGATTCGAGACTCAATCGTCCGCGTGACGATGACATCCACGCCCGTGCCGAGGGCGTCGGGTATGGCCACCTGGCCGCGCTGCACGGGAAGCGGCAGTTCCAGGCCATGGATGAGCCCGAGAAGCTCGTCGATTCTCTCGCGGGGGAAGGCGCCCGCGGTGCGCAGGGGGATGCGGCGGGGCTTGTAGAGTTCACTAGAGCTGCCGATGGCGCCTGCGGCCCGGCAGGTCGTGGTGACGACGCGCCGAGGCGAGAGTATCTCCTCCCGTGCGTAGCTCTCGCCGCGGGCGCAGCGGTTGCCGGTCACGCTGATTTCGGTTTCAGAAAGCCGTTCAATATTAAGGTGGCAGCCCATCGGGCAGGTGATGCAGATCATTTCAGTCATATGGAAATCTCCACCTGGGCGTCCATGCCAGCCCCTGCGAAATCGGCAGGCACCAGGCTCAAGGTCAGCATCTCGGAGGGTTGGACGTGAGGCTTTTTGACGCTCTTCACGAGGCGGCCGTCGATCCTCACCTCGAGGGTGGCCGCGTTCTTGACGACGAGGCTCCGCATGTACAGCTTATTCTCGCGCGAGGGATCGACGCGGGCTGGATTGACGTAGCGCAGGTTGGGTCCCGTCTTGATCCTGAGTTCCCTATTGGGGCGCTGGCCAGCAAGCCAGGCGGCGGCGAAGCTGCCCGCCCTCCGCGATTCCTCTGCCACGAAGTCGACAAGGTCGTGGACGTGGAGGACATTGCCGCAGGCGAAAATGCCGGGCACGCTGGTCATGAGGGTGGAATCGACCCAGGGGCCGTTCGTGGTGGGATTGATCTCCACTCCCGCCTTACGGGAGAGTTCGTTCTCCGGCACGAGGCCGACCGATAGCAGGACAGTGTCGCAGGGAATCCTGAAACTTTTGTCGAACATCACCGCGCCATTCTCAATGGGAGTTACTTCCACGCCCTCCACCCTGTCCTTGCCGAAGATGTCCGTGGTGAGATGGGAGAGGTAGAGGGGAATGCCGAAATCGTTGAGGCACTGGACGATGTTCCGCGTAAGGCCGCTCGGATAGGGCAGGATTTCCACGACGGCGTGGACCTTGCATCCCGACCAGGAGAGCCTCCGCGCCATGATGAGGCCTATGTCGCCCGAGCCGATGATGACGACATCCTTTCCCGGTATGTAGCCATCGATGTTGACGAGACGTTGGGCGAGTCCGGCGGTGAATACGCCGGCGGGGCGTGAGCCGGGTATTCTTATGTTGCCACGGTTGCGTTCCCTGCATCCCATGGCGAGGATGACCGATCTCGCCTCGATGCGCACGACGCCATCGGCCGAAGAAACGCAATACACCACGTGGCGATCGCCCTCTTGCCTCAGTTCGAGGACGGTGGCGCCGCAGAGAGCCTGAATGCCGAGCTTCTTCACCTTCTCGTGGACGCGTTGGGCGAACTCGGGGCCTGTAAGTTCTTCGTTGAACTCGATGAGGCCGAATCCGTTGTGGATGCATTGCATGAGTATGCCGCCCAACTCTTCCTCACGCTCGACGATGATGGCCGAATAACCTTTTTCCTTCAGCTCGACGGCGGCGGACATGCCGGCCGCCCCGCCGCCGATCACGACGGCATCGAAGCGCATCTGTTTCATAGTTCGCCCTTCAGGACGACGCTCGCGCCGCCGCGTTTCGTCACTTCATCGTAACTCATGCCCGTTTCGCGCATGAGGATCTTGATGATCTTGTAGGTGCAGAATCCGCCCTGGCAGCGGCCCATCTGGGCGCGCGTCACGTACTTGATGCCGTCCAGGGTCGTGTGGCCAGAGCGTATCGCCTGCACTATCTCGGCCTCGCTCACCCGCTCG
>JBAQLW010000397.1:0-3007 GCA_049302175.1 Rectinemataceae bacterium | reverse complement strand
AGCCACCCTTGTCGAAACGGAGGAAGCCAAAGCCCAGCTTGACCGACTCACTTCCGACCTTCCCGAGCTCCTCCGCCCCCAAGCCGTCACTCCTTCCCTGGGAGCTTCCGATTGGATTGAAAAAGGTTTTGGCTTCTCGAATTTCGACCGCATCATCGTATGCGAATCCACAGGCCGCCATGACCCATCCTTCGACTATTGGGCTTATGTCGACTCGGCCCTCGCCTCGCTACGGAAGCGTGAAAACACAAGCATCGTCTTCTTCGATTTCCTTGCCGCCCGATCGAGCAGTCTTTCCGAGATGTTGAAGCTGAATGCCGCCGCTCCTGATACAAAGACAGCCGATCTCATCGCATCGCTAGGGGATTTTGAGCTGACATACGGCGGCGGTCCCGCCTATGCGCGGGAGGTCTTGCCACAAGACGAACAGAAGATCGAAGCGGTTTTCAGGCAACGGCTTGCCACCGCAGGTTTCGACCAAGGACGGCTCACCCCATCCATCACGATCGAGCGGCTTGCCTACGAGCGATCCGTTTCGAGGGCCGAGATGGAATCCTGGCTTTCGGTTGATGGGGAATATGGCAAGGCGATGCTCGAAAGCCGTGGCCAAAAATTTATGGACACGATGAGGGGATTGCTTGAAGGCATCATCGGCGCAAAGCTCTGGCCCCTCTACCTCTCCATAGTGAAGTACTAAACACCCACACGATCGATATCCTCAAGCATCATGCGCATAAAATCGCGCAGATCCCTTTTTGCCATAAAGGATTCGCCCCTCATGAAGGCTGGGAGGTAATCCTCGAGCAGATACTTCCAGCATTCTTCCTCCGCCTCGGGCATAATAGGGTAGAAACGCGCACCCACCAACTGGGCAGCCTGCCAAGCCAAGCCCGTGGTTCCAATGACCAGTATCGGCCCCTTGTCGTAGCCGCTTTTCAGGGCAGTTCTCAGGTAAGCGGCAAAATCCCCTCTCTCGCTGCCCGCTATGCGGAGAAAGCAATCACCCAGCCCGGCCATTTCCCATTGGTTCAAGGCTATCGCCTCCGGGCAGCTGCTGTGAACGAGTATCTCAGCTCCCGGCGCGACCGATTTGACCGTTTTAAGGAAAAGGGCGGCGGAGCCGAAGCGAGGCGCATAGCCATCTTCCTCGAGAAGGGAATCGGACATGGATATCCAATCGAGAATAAGACGCTCCGGGCTTCCTTTGGGAGAAGCAGCCAAACTCAGGGGATCAGGACTTGGCGTGGCCAGGTAAGTGTCCAGGACGCGAATCACCGCGGTCCGCCTGACCGAGGGCGAACTCCGATTGAGGATGCGCAGGGCCGAGAGAAGTATGCGCAAGGGTTCCTGGCCGCGCATGCGCGATCTCAGGGCGAGCCTATGCCAGAGGCTGGCGCAGACTGCCGGATCCGAGCCCCAGGAAAAGCATCCCGCGAAAGCAGGAAGATAGGCTTTTTCATGCTTTCTAGCGAGCGAATCGAAAACCGCGCCTTCGGATTCGATGACGAGGAGCACTCGCTTGGCAAGGAGTTCGGTCAACGCTGCCGATTTCTTCTCAGCCGCCTGCTCGCTCTTCGAATGGACCCGCGAGGCCGAGACTCGCGATCTCTTCCTCGTCATGCCCCGCTCTGCTGTAAATGTGTCGAGTATATGCACGCTTCTCACGCAGGCACTTCCATGAGCAGAGTATCGGCAAGGAACTGAAGGTTCTTGACAGAACCACGACCGATAAGCCGTCTCCCTCCCTCCGGATTTCTGCATCACGGGTATTGACGATGACGAGGAGGCAAGCCCATGCTTCACCCATGCCGCGCGCACGCTTTGCATCCTCAGACGATGTGTTCCAATACCTCCTGGGCTATGTCAATGTCGAAAAAGGGCAGAAAACCGAATTCAAGCTGGACAGGATGCTCTTTCTCGCCGCCCTTCTCGGCAATCCTCATATGGGTAGGTTTACAATCCACATCGCCGGTTCGAAAGGCAAGGGTTCCGTCTCCACGATGTGCGCCAACATCCTCCATGCCGCCGGCATGCGTGTCGGTATCTATACTTCGCCGCATCTTCTCAGATGGAAGGAACGCATTGCCTTCGCCGGAAAGGAAATGCCCGAAAGCACCCTGATCCGCGCCATGGAGGAAGTACTTCCTTTCGTTGAAGGCAGGAGCGCCGACTTCTTCCCCGGCGAAGAGCTGCCTACATATTTCGAGCTCACGACACTTGTGGCTTTCTGCGCATTCAGAGCCGCCGGCTGCAATGCTCAGGTCATCGAGACGGGATTGGGGGGAAGACTTGATTCGACGAATATCGTGGATCCCGATGTCGCGGCGATCACGCCGATCGAACTTGAGCATACGCAGTTCCTGGGCGACTCCATAGCCAAGATCGCTTTCGAAAAAGCCGGGATAATAAAATCAGGAAAACCGGTCTGCATAGCCATCCAGAAACCTGAAGCCCGCATAGTATTCGAATCGAAGGCCGAGGCGATGGGTAGCCGGCTCTACGGCTTGGGCAGCGACATCAGTTTTGACCGAATCCATATCGATGCCGTGGGCACGAGCTGCCGGCTCTTCCGGGTCGAAGGATCGGCAGCCCCGCCTGACTCTTTGCTTGCATCCGACCTCTCATCAGCGCTTCCCGCCGAGGGTCTCGAAGTGCGCTGTCCCATGATTGGCGCGATTCAAGCCCAGAACATGGCCCTCGCCGTACTTACTTCCATATGCGCGCTTCAGGGAACAGGGACCCGGCATGCGGGGAAGACAGTTTCAGCGGCGATACGCGAAGGCCTTGCGGCCTCAACCTTGCCGGCCCGATTCGAGCTTGCGGGAAGGGATCCGGCGATCGTGCTGGACGGAGCCCATACACCCGAATCGGTACGCCTTACGATGGATACGATGTCGACCCTTTTCCCTGGGCCCAAGGTTCTCCTTTTCGCCTGTGCCTACGACAAGCGGCACGCGGAGATGGCAGCCATTCTCGCCCCCCGATTCGAGGCGATTATTGTTACAAA
>JBAQLW010000396.1:0-3329 GCA_049302175.1 Rectinemataceae bacterium | reverse complement strand
GGGCTCACCGCGAAGCTGTTCTTCGGGAAGGCGATCACTTCCTTGATGGAAGTCTCGCCGGCCATCAGCATGACGAGGCGATCGAAGCCGGGGGCTATGCCGCCATGGGGAGGAGGGCCGTACTTGAAAGCCTCGACGAGGAATCCGAATTTCTTCTGGGCCTCTTCCTCGCTGAACCCGACGATGGAAAAGATGCGCTTCTGCAGGTCGGGATCATGGATACGGATGCTCCCCGAGGCTATTTCGAAGCCGTTCAGGACGAGGTCGTAGAGGTCGCCTTTCACGGCGCCTGGATCGGACTCCAAGGTGGCATGATATTTTTCCTGAGGCATCGTGAACATATGGTGGGCCGTGTCCCATTTATTTTCTTCCTCGTTCCATTCGAACATGGGGAAGTCGACGATCCAAGCGAACTTGAAGACGGAAGGATCGAGGAGGCCGAGGTCACGCCCAAGCTTGGAGCGCACGGCCCCCAGGGACACGCAGGCCACCTTGGCTTTTGCGTCGGCCACGAGGAGGATGAGGTCGCCCGGCTTTGCGCCGAGACCGGCTACGATCGCGGCGGCATTGACGGCGAAGAATTTGGCGGCTCCCCCCGCTAGGCGAGCGGACCGATCTAACGCGACTTTCATCCACGCCATGCCCTTGGCCTTGTAGATCCTGGCCTGGGCTTCCAGTTCCTCGATCTGCTTGCGGGAATAGTCCGCCTTTCCGGAAACGACGAGGGCTTTCACGGCGCCGCCGTTGGCGAGGGCCTCCTTGAAAGCCTGGAAAGAGCCCGCCTCGACATAGGGGGCAAAGTCCTGCATCGCCATGCCGAAACGCAGGTCCGGCTTGTCAGAGCCGTAAAGGTTGATGGCATCGTCGTAACTGATGCGCGTAAAGGTGGACGGAAGCTCGACGCCGAGGGTCTTCTTGAACACATGGCCCATGAGCCCCTCGCACATCGCGAGCACATCGTCGCGCTTGACGAAGGACATTTCGATGTCGATCTGGGTGAACTCGGGTTGGCGGTCGCCGCGGGCATCCTCGTCGCGGTAGCAGCGGGCAAGCTGGAAATATTTGTCGAAGCCCGACACCATGAGGATTTGCTTGTACAGCTGGGGCGACTGGGGCAGGGCGTAGAACTTGCCGGGGTAGAGGCGTGAGGGGACGAGGTAGTCGCGGGCGCCCTCGGGGGTGGATCGGATAAAGGTAGGCGTCTCGATCTCATAGAAGCCCTGGCTAACCATGTATTCGCGCACGGCGAAGGCTGCCTCGTGGCGCAGGCGGATGCGCTTCTGCATGGAAGCTGAACGCAGGTCGAGATAGCGGTAGGTGAGGCGAGTGTCTTCCTTGGCGTCGGTATTCTCGTCGATTTGGAAGGGGAGGGTGGCGCATTTCGAGAGGATGACGATAGAGGCGGCTTTCACCTCGATGGCGCCGGTAGCCATGTCCGGATTGACCATGGATTCTGGCCGACCTCGTACCGTACCCGTTACGGCTATGCAGTACTCGTTTTTGAGCTCGGCGGCTCCCGAGGCAAGCTCGGTCGAGGCGTCGGCGTCGACGACAACCTGGGTGATCCCATAGCGGTCGCGGAGATTGATGAAGGAAATCCCGCCGTGATCGCGCTTGCGATGGACCCATCCGTTCAGGACAACGGATTTTCCGATATCGGCGGCGCCAAGATCGCCGCAGGTAACCGTGCGTTTTTGGTATTCCATGATGCGATATTGTATACGCGCGGGGCCTCGTGGGCAATATGGGAAAGCGTTTCCTGTTTCGACTATCGTCGGGGGGGAGCTCGTCACCCGCCGAATACCCTCCGGAAGTATCCGAGCATCGCGGCGCGCCCTTCTTCGAGCTTCCGGCCGTAGAAGGCTTGTATCTCCTTGAAGGCATAATCGGCCGGAAGATACTTCGCGGGAATGGGCGGCTCGCTCGCCTCGACATGCTCCCAATGCACCGCGCCGACGTAGAGAAGCCTTCGGGCGAATTCGTCGCCCGATAGATCCTGGTGAAGGAAATCCTCCAGGAGGCAAAGATATTCGCTCAGCTTCTTCCGCCTCGACTCCAGATCGAAGAGCGAAAGCACGCGGGCTACAAGGTTTTCGTCATCAATATCAGGACAGGTGAAAAGGAAAAAATTATTCTCGAGCCCGAGCCCGCGGATGGCGGCATGAAGCCCTCCGGTTTCGATCCTCCCATGGATATAGGTGTTCTGCGCCAGCTTACGGAAGCCGAAGGATTTGAGCAGCGCGCGCAGCGAGGCGCGTTCCTCCTGTTCCGGTGTCGTAAACGAGAAAACCGCGAGCAGAAACCCTTCCGGTCGCTGATCCGCGCGGATCTGGGCTGTTCCCATGGTGAAGGTCGCGGGAGCGAGGGAATACCGATTGCGGCCCGCGGGATCGGCTTCCACGACAAGCGATCCGTCGCGCTTGCCCCGCGAAAGGGCTGTGCGGATAGCCCCATCCTCAACCCCCGCGAAATGGGCGAAGTCCCGTATGCCCTCGAGGGAGGGCAAGGGCAGGCCCTCCGCGGCGTAGAGCCCAGCGCGGAAGACGAGCGGGGTGTGTACAGCCGCCCTCGCGGTGAGAGGAAAGGCTGTCATGAATGCGGGCGTATTCGCCATCGGGTGGCCCTACCTTCGCTTCAGGGTAAAATACAGCGTCGTCGTAACGATCCAGATTCCCGCCATGATGGCGATATTGAGTATCGCGGCAGGCCTATCGTGGAAAAAGGCGATAGTCTTGAAGCGGGGAATGATATCGTTTCGCGCCCCCGCGCGTAAAGCGCTTATCGTTGCCTGCATGAAGGACATGAAAAACCACCCGATCGCCACATTCATGATAAAACTGCCGAGATTGAAAGTAAACTTGGGCATAACACACTCCTATTGTTACTGATATAAACTATGTATCGAATATATGTAACAATCTGTGGAAATGTCAAGCTGCTTGCCTTGACAAGGGGAAGCCGCTCGAACCATGCTTCAAACCAATCATCATGAAAATTGACCGGCTCCTGTCCATTGTCGTCTACCTTCTCAACCGCGATCTGGCGAGCGCCGGCAAACTGGCCGAGCGCTTCGGCGTTTCGGTCAGAACCATCCAGCGGGACATGGAAGCCATAAACCTCGCGGGAATACCGGTGATCAGCGTCCAGGGGCCGTCGGGCGGCTACGGCATCATGGACGGCTATAAGATGGACCGGCGCCTGGTGACCGTGGACGACCTCTTCTTCATCATCACCGCACTGCACGGCATCGGCGACTCGCTGGACGACAGGCGGATCGACAATACCCTGGAGAAGATGCGCGGCCTCGTACCGACGGCCGAGGATGGGGA
>JBAQLW010000395.1:0-15912 GCA_049302175.1 Rectinemataceae bacterium | reverse complement strand
ACAGGTTCCTCCCCTGCTTAAGGGCTACACGATCTACAGTCTCGATATGGGCGCCCTCCTCGCCGGCACGAAGTTCCGCGGTGACTTCGAGGAAAGAGTGAAGAAAGTGGTCGATGTCCTCCTCAAGTAGGAAAAAGCCATCCTCTTCATCGACGAAATCCATACTATCGTCGGCGCGGGAGCGGTGTCGGGTGGATCCATGGACGCGTCCAACCTCCTGAAACCAGCCCTCACCTCGGGCAAGCTCCGCTGCATCGGCTCGACCACCTACGACGAGTACAACAAGATTTTCGAGAAGGACAGGGCCCTGTCCCGCCGCTTCCAGAAGATCGACATCGTCGAACCCAGCCAGACCGAGACTGTCGAGATACTGAAAGGCTTACGCTCGAAATATCAGGACTATCACAAAGTCACCTATTCGGACGAAGCATTGGAGGCCGCGGTCAGACTTTCGGCCCAGTTCATCACCGAGCGGCATCTCCCCGACAAGGCCATCGACGTGATCGACGAGGCTGGAGCTCTTGTACGGATGAATGCCTTCAAGCTGGGTGAAGAGAATGAGGGATCGGTGATAGACATCAAGGTGCCAGAGATCGAAAAGGTCGTCGCCAAGATAGCCCGGATTCCCGAACGCTCTGTTTCCTCCTCGGAGAAGGATAAGCTCGGCACCCTTGAAACCTCCCTGAAACGCGACGTCTTCGGCCAGGACAACGCCATCGACGCCGTCGTCAAGGCCGTGAAGCGCAGCAGGGCGGGATTCAGGGCTCCCGACAAGCCCGTGGCGAACTTCCTCTTCGTCGGCCCCACGGGCGTGGGCAAAACCGAGCTGGCACGCCAGCTCGCCAAGCAGCTGGGCATCGTCCTCCACCGCTTCGACATGAGCGAATACCAGGAGAAGCACACTGTATCGCGCCTCATCGGTTCGCCCCCAGGCTACGTGGGCTACGAGGAAGGCGGCCTCCTCACCGACGCCGTCAGGAAAACGCCCCATGCCGTCGTCCTCCTCGATGAAATCGAGAAGGCCCACTCCGACATCTACAACATTCTCCTCCAGATCATGGATTACGCCACCCTCACGGACAATCAGGGCAGGAAGGCCGACTTCAGGAACGTCATCCTCATCATGACGAGCAACGCTGGCGCGAGGGACGTGGGCAAGAACCTGATCGGTTTCGGAGACAGGGCCATGACCAACTCGGCCCTGGATGACGCCGTAGAGAGGGCATTCACCCCGGAATTCCGCAACAGGCTGGACGCAGTCGTGCATTTTGGCAACCTGCCCATGGAGATCATAGAAAAAATCGTCGTCAAGGCCCTCGACGATTTCAGGGAGCAGCTGACCGAAAAGAAGGTAAAGCTGGTGGCAAGCGAAGCCGTCATCAAATTCCTGGCCGAGAAGGGTTATTCCCGGGAATTCGGCGCCCGCAACATCGGACGCCTCGTCGAGGACAAGATCAAATCCTTCTTCGTCGATGAGGTGCTCTTCGGAAGGCTTGAGAAGGGCGGTACGGCCTCGGCTGACCTCGTCGGCGGCGAAATCGCCTTCAGCGTGGAGCCCTTGTCGGCTCAGTTCCCCGCGATTGAGCCGCAGACGCCCTCCCCCACTCCTCTCGAAGGCGAGGAAGAGACGGCCGAAGCGCGTTCCTGAAGATGAGATGATACGCTTCCTGCGTTCCGTTCCCCGGCTCGATGAAGGCTGCTCCTACGCTTTCCCCTCTCTGGAGGGATCTTCGCCCGAGGGTATCGTCTGCGCCGGGGGCAACCTTTCCCCCGGCATCCTCCTCTCAGCCTACCGACAGGGAATCTTCCCCTGGTACGAAGAAGGAGGACCTGTTCTCTGGTGGAGCCCCGATCCGCGCTTCGCCATCCTTCCCGAGACATTCCATATCCCCGCGAGTTCACGCAAGCTCCTCAGGCGCCGCCCTTTTCGGCTCACGACCGACAGGGCTTTCCGGCTGGTGATGGAATCCTGCGCCGCGATCATCCGACCAGGCCAGGACGGCACCTGGATCACCCCCGAGATGATAGAGGCCTACGTGAGGCTGCACGAGCTCGGATACGCACACTCCGTCGAAGCATGGAAGGGCGACGAGCTGGCGGGCGGTCTCTATGGCCTAAGCCTGGGCGGAGCTTTTTTCGGCGAATCGATGTTCAGCGCGGAGAGCGGCGCCTCGCGCTTCGGTTTTCTCAGCCTTGCGAAGGTTCTTTTCGAGAAGGGTTTTATCCTTGTCGACAGCCAAGTGTATACGGACTATGTGGCAGGCATGGGAGGAGTCGAAATTCCTCGCGGCGCCTACATGAATCGCCTTGAGGCAGCCCTTCGGATGCCTGACCGCCGCGGAACCTGGGACGGTCTGCTTCGGAATCTGCCCGTGGGTGAAATTCCAGGCAAGGCCGAGGCCGACTCGGGCGGACCGTAGAATGTTTCGGGTTTTTCCCGTAGAGTGGGAAGGTAAGGATAGGACATTCAGGACATGAAAATAATATTTGTGCAGCTTCCCGTCCAGGACCCTGACTGGGATGACGCGGTCGCCAATGTGCCTCTCGCGGCGGGTTATCTCACGGCCTATGCCGAATCCCTCGGTCTCCTCCAGCGCTCGAACTGGGACATACTCGACAAGGATGCGATGAACTGTGGCTCTGACGCGGCGATAATCGAGGCGCTCGCGGCCTTGGAGCCTGATATGGTGGCTTTCAGCCTCTATGCCTGGAACCTCGAAAGGAGTCTCTTCATAGCCGGCAAGGCGAAGGAAAGGCTTCCGAGAACTCGTTTCATAGCGGGCGGCCCCGAAGTTGCCGCGGGCATGCCCATCATGGACAGATCCCCCTTCAACGCCCTCGTTTCAGGAGAGGGCGAGTTGCCCTTCGCCGAAATCCTGCGCGACGTAAAGCAGCACCGGCCGCTGTCGAAGGTTTACAAGGCAGAGGATCTCCTCGATCTCGCCACCCTGCCGAACCCCTACCTCGCGGGCACGCTTCCCATCATCAAGGATTCTCCCCTCCACATAGAGACGATGCGCGGCTGTCCCTATCGCTGCGCCTACTGCTTCTATGGAAAGAACTATCCCACGCTGCGCCGGTATCCGCACGAGCAGGCTGTCGAGCTGATAAAAAGAGCCTCCCGGACGGGAAGCTCCGAGCTGTACATCATGGACCCCTCCTTCCAGTTCGGCGCCGACCTGGAGCAGCGGTTGGCGGATTTCGCCGAAGCGAACACGGCAGCCATTCCCCTGCACACGGAAATGCGTCTGGATTCCATCACTGAAAAGCTGGGCTCCTTGATGAAGTCGGCGGGCATAGCCTCGATAGAGGCAGGCCTGCAGAGCATCAACCCCAAAGCCCTTGAGGCCGTCAACAGGACGATGGACAAGGATGGCTTCGTCCGTGGCGCCGAAATACTGCAGAAGCAGCATATCATCATCAAGACAGGCCTCATCCTTGGCCTGCCCTTCGACGGCTACGAGCAGGTGATAGAGACTTTCGATTTTCTCGGCATGCATGGCCTTGGCCAGGAAGCAGAGCTCTACCCCCTCTCATTCCTTCCCGGCACGGACGCGAGGGAACGAGCCGATGAATGGCGCATGTCGCGGATGGAATTGCCTCCCTACTGGGTGACAAGCAACGACTGGATTTCGGGCGACGACATGATCGATGCCATAGCCTCATTCGAGGAGAGCTTCGATGTCGAATGGGCCGCCCCGCCTTCGCCTCATTTTATCTCAGAAAAACGTGGCTTCAGGACTTTCGTCGACACGCGGAAGCTGGAAAACATCGACTGGATGCGCCTCAACCCCAACCGCCTCGCCAATTCAGTCACCCTCCTGGCCGACGCCGACGATCCCGAGAGCCTTTCGCGCCTCGTGCGCGCGGCGCGGGACCTGCGCAGGGACAACCCCTACACCCTCTACCAGATTGTCCTGACGAGCGACACCCGCATCCCCTCCGAGCGGCTCGTCGAGCGCATCCAGGATGCTTTCATCTATCCGGACCATTATTACGAACTGTCGCACTTTCTCTCGCCCGACCCGCAGGAAGGCTATCAGACGCGAATGTTTTTCGCGACGAAGAATTTCACCCTTGCCTACCGGGCCATTGAGGAAGCACAGGATCTCGAGACCATGGTGATCATCTCGGGCAAAGGCGGCTACAACGCCGAAAGGCTGAGCGAACTCCTGCCCTATGTGATCTTCGACAGGGAACGAATACCTTTCGACAGGCTCTACGAGCTGCTTACCCTCTACGCCGACTTTCCGCACATGCTGATCGAAGCGCATGAAGGACTCTTCTAGTACATAGCCTCGAGATCGGCCTCGCTCGCGCAGGAACCCTTCATCAGATAGTCCCGTATATTCTGTACAGTCGCATCGACTGCGCGGAGGGTAGCTTGGTTCGTCGACCCTGCCACGTGCGGAGAGAGGATGACATTCGGCAATTCATGGATGGGGAAACGCGATGGAGAGCCTGTTGTGCCATCGGTGGGGTATGTGTACCAGGCATCTATAGCCGCGGCCTTGAGAATCCCGTCCCTGAGCGCCAGGTAGAGCCCTTCCTCGTCCACGATCGAGCCCCTGCCCACATTGACGAGCATCTTCCCCTTCATGGTTGCGAGAATCTCCCTAGAGAGAAGACCCTCGGTGAGGGGCGTGGCCGGCAGGGCTATGTAGACGATTTCGGCCCTCGCGATGGCATCCTTCAGTTCAGGAACGACTTCGTCGAATCCTTCGGGAACCGCCAGGCCGGATCGTCGGCGCCAGCCGTACACCGTGCAGGAAAAGGCTTTGAGGAGCTTGGCCAGCTCGATGCCGATGGCCCCTGTGCCGAGGATTGTGCAGGTCCTGCCGCGGAGGCTATCCCAGTTGTCCTCCACTCCCCCACGCACCCAGAAGCCATGCCAGACACGATTTCTGAGATCGTTGTGGTACTCGATGATGCGGCCGAGATGGGCCAAGGTGAGGGCGAGCGCCTTCTCCGCGACGTCGAATGCGTTGGCATGGACATTGTAGATATGGATGCCACGCTCAGCGAGTGGCTTGAGGGGCAGATGATTGATTCCGGTGAATGCCTGGAAGATAGCCTTGAGCCGGGGCGAAGCAAGATAGGTTCGCTCGGGCAGACTTCCGGCGAGAAGAGCGTCCAACTCGCACGCTTCTGGCGATTCGGGCCCCAATCCGTGAAGGAATCTATGCTGTGGGAATTCCCCTCGAAGCGCCGCTATGCGTTCATCCCAGATCGAATGCAGGGGCATGAATGAGCCGATGACCATCTTTATCCTCCAAATCCGAATATATCGATTTCAGAATAAGGGGAATGCGGCGCATTTTCAAGCCGTGATACCATAGTATTGATCTCGCAAGGGTCGGGAATCTGCTGTACCAGGAAAAATGTGATATAGATAAGCAAAGAGATTTTGGCTCTGGCCGATACTGCCGATAAACAAAAGAGATATCTCATCAATTACATCGACTTCCAAGGAGAGGTGGACGAATGATACAGAATGAAAAGCAGGGACGACATGCTGTTTTCGCCCCATCGGCCACTGCCGTACTGGCTGTCGCCGCCCTGGCGGCTCTGCTCCTGGTCGCGTCATGCGCGAGTGCCCCACCCAAGAAGGAAGTCACCCTCACCGATCTCGTGATAGCCGGGGATGTAACGGCCATCAAGCAATTCTATGCCAATCAGGAACAGCTCAACCAGAAGGACGGCCAAGGCCTGTACCCCCTCCATTATGCCGTTCAGAGGGGCGACGCCCAAGTAGCCGAGATTCTCATTGTCCTGGGCGCCAAGCCCGACATGAGGGATCCCGCGGGCAAGACCCCCCTGCGCTACGCCATCGACCGCAAGCAGATTCCGATGGCGCGCATGCTCGTCGACAGGGGCGCCGATCCGTTTATCGCCGATGCCGCCGGCTCCACGCCCGCGGAAGCCGTTCTCGGCGCCGGTCCCGAAATGACGGGAGCCGTCTTCAACTCGAAAAACATCGATGGATCGGGACAGGATGGAAGGACAATCCTCCACATGGCAGCCGATCAACTCATGGTCCCCGAAACCAGCGCCCTTCTGGAGATAGGCGCATCAGTGCAGAAAAAGGACAAAGCCGACCGTACGGCCCTCGACCTCGCCCTCCTCTATCCCGATCAGAAGAACGCGGCGGTCATCGCTGAAAAACTCATTCTCAAGGGGGCGAATCCTTCATTCCCCGAATTTGCCTGGTTCGCGACGACGGTCCGGTCGGCCGACTTCAATACGGTACGTTTCAGCAATGGCAATACCCCCCTGCATGAGGCCATATCGCGGTTCCAGCTCGGTTTCGCCGATTTCCTCCTGTCGAAGGGACTCACTCCAAACATCAAGAACATCGGCGGCGATGCTCCCCTCCACAGCACGGTAAAAACGGGATGGATCGATGGCGCAGAACTCCTCTTGAAGAATGGCGCCGATCCCGACATCAGGGACGGCAAGAACAACACGCCCCTCCATCTCCCGGCGCCCCAGACTTTCCGCCTCACGATGACTCAGCTCCTGCTGCGTTACAAAGCCGACCCCTCCCTGAAGGACCAGGAAGGCAACACAGCCCTTCATAAGGCCGTAAAACTGGCCTATGAACCCATGATCATCGAAGAACTTCTGAAAGCCGGATCGCCCGTGAATACCGCCAATCTGGAAGGCGATACTCCACTCATGATCTGCGTAAAGGCAGGCAATTACCGTTACGCCGAGGCTCTCATCGGCGCGGGTGCCGATGTCTTCCTCAGGAACCTGGCGAATGAGAGTCCCCTCTCCATCGCCGTCGGCCGGGGCACGGAAGCCGTCGACAAGATCGTGCTCACCACCAATGTCCTTCAGCGCGACAATCTCGGCAACAGCGTAATCGCCACCGCGGTGGGTATGAAGGGCAGTCCCGAAGTCGTGTCGCTCATCCTCGCCAAGGGAGGGGATCCCAATACCCGCAACAATTCAGGCGACAATGCCCTCCACGTCGCCGTGCGGCTCAACCTCGCGACGCAGGGTCTTCTCCTTATCAACGCCAAGGCCGACATATTCGCTTCCAACGCGACGAAAGACACTCCCGTATTCCTCGCCCTCGCCGCCGCCGATGGTCCTTACGATTGGTTCTTCATACCTTCCGTCATCACCGCCCGCGATTCCAATGGGGATACGGTCGGCCACCTCGCCGCGCGCAGGGACCTCGCCGATGGCCTCGAATACCTCCGCTCCAGGGGCGCCGATCTCGAGTCGGTCAACTCGGCGCGTGAAACCCTCGTGCACGCAGCGGTGCGCAGCGACGCGGCCGAAGCTACGCGCTACCTCATAGCCAATGGGGCCTCCCTGTCGGCGCGCGATATAAACGGCGACGCGCCGCTCAATGCGGCAGTACTCTCGGGAGCAAAGACCTGTCTCCAGGTTCTCGTCCTCTCCGGCGTCGACCTCGATGCCCGCAACTTCACGGGGGAAGCAGCCCTTCACCAGGCGGTGAGGAAGCAGAATTCGACTTTCGCCACCTATCTCATCGACAGGGGCGCGAAGCTCGAGTCCAGGGACAACAGGGGGCTCACACCCCTCGCCGCAGCGGCGCGGGAAGCCCAGACACCCATCGCCCAGTATCTCGTGAAGGCCGGAGCCAATGTCGACGCACGCGACTATGCCGGTTCCACCCCCCTCTATCAGGCAGTCGAAACAGGGCAGCTCGACCTCATCCGCATCCTGGTCCAGGCAAATTCCGACATCCTCGCGCGGAACGCGGCAGGCGATTATCCCCTCCTCGCTTCCCTCAAGAAAGGGCAGTCGGTGCTCAGGGAAGTGCTTGGCAATGGATCGATGGACAGGGCGGATTCTGAAGGCAGAACCCCACTGCGTCTCCTCGTCGAGATGAAGGCGCCGACAGATATGCTCAATCTGCCCCTCAGCCTTGGTGCCAATCCATCCTCGAGGGACAGATTCGCGAACACTCCCCTTCACGCGGCGGTGAGCCAGAAGGATTTTGCCACCGCAACTACCCTCCTCGCGGCCATGGCCGATCCCTTCGCGCCCAATTATCAGGGCGTGACGCCGATCGGCCTCGCCCTCGCCGACTTGAACGGACTGAAGGCATTCGCCGAGGCAGCTGGCCTCGACACCGCCGACGTGCTCGGGGAAACCTTCCTCCACTACGCCGTGAGGGCGGGAAAGGTCGATGCCGCCAGGCTCCTTCTGGAGATGGGAGCCAAGAGGGATGCGAAGAACATTTCCGGCGAAACAGCTGCCGATATCGCGAGGATCAAGGGTGATTCGGCCATGAAGGCCCTCTTCGACAGATAGCTGCTTTTCATGCAGCCGGCATTGCGATGGCTTCAGCCTCCGCACTCGGACAGTTCTTTTCTCTGACGCAGTTTTTCGAGCGTTCTCTCCTGGATCTGCCGTACCCTCTCGCGCGTTATGCCCAAGGCCTTGCCTGTCTCTTCGAGCGTGTGGGTGGATTCGCCCGACAGACCGTACCGTAGCTTCAGTATGGTGGTTTCCCTGTCGCTCAGGTCACGGAGGACACAATCCAGGAGATCTTTCATCGTCGTGGAGAGCGCCAAGGAAAAGGGGTCTATTCCTGTCTCATCCCTGAGGACGTCGGACAGGGAGCTGCTGTTTTCATCGTCGATAGCCGAGTCGAGGCTGGCTGTGTTCTGGGAGAATTCCATCACCTTCAGCACTTTCTGCCGCGTCATGTCGACGCGTCTTGCTATTTCGTCCACTTCAGGAGCCCTGCCCAGTTCCTGCGTGAGCTGCTTGGAGGCGTAATAGCATTTGCGTATCGTGTTGAGCATGTGGACGGGTATCCGAATCACCCTTCCCTGGTCGGCGAGGCTCTTGATTATCGCCTGCCTTATCCACCAGGTCGCGTAAGTGGAGAATCTATACCCACGGGAATAGTCGAAGCGGGCTACGGCCTCGAGCAGGCCTATGTTCCCTTCATCGATGAGATCGAGCAGCCCCAGGCCCCTGTGCTGGTAGCTTTTCGCTATTGAGACGACGAGGCGCAGGTTTGAGCTGATCATCGATTGCTTTGTCGCCGAGAGTTCGTGCTCGGCCCGCGCTGTCTCCTCCGCGTCGAAGGCGCCCTTCTCAGTCTCCGGCATTGTTTTGAGGGATTCAAGCCGCTTCGTCAGATTCTGGATGGATTTCCCCAGACTCTGTTCTTCCCCCGCGTTCAAGAGTTTGAATTTTGCTATCTGAACGAGGTAGAGCGAAAGCGGATCCTTCTCGTCCGTACAGGGCTTTTTCTTGTCTGCATGGGTATTGGGGAGATTGAGGGTTTCACGCTTTGCTCCTGCCATCGATATAGGAGTCTCCTGCGATTCGCCGACCGGTTCTTTTCTGACCATTGCCTTACTTTTTATCTGGACCGCTCTTGCTTACATTCAAATAGTAGCATGCTTATCCCCCCACGTGAAGGCGAAAAACGAAAAATGCAGAAAATGTCGACTTTTCAGTCGCGAGGGGCCAATGCCGGATCAATTGGCTGGCCATTCCGGAAGACGAAAAAATAGGCGATCGGTGAGCCATCCTTGGCATCGATCCCGATCTTCCCTATCTCCTTGCCCGAAATGACCTGATCACCCGTTTTCACGAAGAGGGCTTCGTTGCCGCCGTAAACATAGACATAACCTGATTTGGCCTGAATGAATGCTACCTGATTGAACCCACGCGAAGGCCCGGCTGACACGACTGTGCCCGAGGCAATGGCTTTCGCCGCTTCTCCCTGCTTTACCCGTACCATAATCCCTTCGAGCTTCCCGTCCAGGTACATAGCCTTGCCTGGCACCGGCCATTCCAGCTTCATGTCCACAACTTTGTCCTGCGTCTTGACGGGCTCGGGGAGGGCGACACCGCCAGAGCTTATGGCGGGAGAGGGTTTGTTCAGGCTTGCACTGGGCGTGGCGAGCGTTGTCGAGGTTGTCGCGGGAATGACGATCGGTGCGGCAGGAACCGTGGTGGCTACGGGAGGAGTCGCTGGTGCTGTTGTTGCTGGAGGTGTTTTCGAAGATGTCACCGTGACGGCCGGGAGGGCGGGACCAGTCACGGATTCTTGCTTATTCCCCGGTATTATCAGGGTATCGCCAATTTTCAGGATATAATCCTGTTTGAGCTTGTTGGCTGCCAAAAGCTCGCCTATCGCCACTCCATAGAGTTTGGCGATCCCGTAGAGCGTTTCGCCTTTCACTACCGTGTGGACGGAGGGAATGATGAGGATAGTGCCAATCCGCAGCTTGGTGGGATCGGTGATCCCGTTGGCGGCGGCCAAGGCTTCATAGGAAATCTTGTACTTTCTGGACACGGCATAGAGGGTTTCACCCTTGGCCAGTGTGTGCGTGAGTGGATTTTGCGCGAATGCTGGGAGAGCCAGCGCAAGGAGTACGCAGGCGGTCAGGGTTCGTATTGAGATTCTATTCATCATGCTTCCAATACCAGTATCGGCAGCTAATCCCCAACGATTGAGGAGGGATTGGAAAAAACACCCTTGCCGCGCAGCAATTCCTCGCGAAGCACAGCGGTCTCTTTTCATTTTTCCTTCGAACAGGTAGAATTGTTTATATTATTCCCCAGGAGACTGAACTGTATGTCAGATCGCTCACCGCTGAACAATGCGCGCTTTGCCTATATTCCGAAAATGCCTGAAATCTATGCTTCGCGGATAGCCGCAATCAAGGCAGTGCCGACCGAGGTCATAGAGCCCAGATACGACAAGGACATTCTCAAAGCGATATTCACGCACAGCTCCGGGAAGCCCGCCGTAAAGTTCATGGCGGGAGAAAACATGTTCGCCGAGAAAACGCTCATCGTGGGCGTCCTTCTGTCGGGCGGTCCCGCACCCGGCGGTCACAATGTCATCGCGGGGCTTTTCGATGGGCTCAAGCGCGGATCGCCCGAATCGCGGCTGATAGGATTCAAGGGCGGTCCCAGCGGTCTTGTCGACGATTCGTTCATCGAGATCACCGCCGAACTTGTCGATTCCTACAGGAACACTGGCGGCTTCGACATGGTGGGTTCTGGCCGTACCAAGATCGAAACTCCCGAACAATTTGAAAAAGCCCTCGCCAACGCGGTAAGCCACAGCCTAGACGCCCTCGTCGTCGTCGGCGGCGACGATTCCAACACGAACGCTGCTCTCCTTGCCGAGTATTTTTCCTCGCACGGAACATTGATCAGCGTCGTGGGCGTGCCAAAGACCATAGACGGCGATCTCAAGAACGAGTGGATCGAGGCTTCCTTCGGCTTCGATACGGCCACCAAGACCTATTCCGAACTCATCGGCAATATCTGCCGCGACGCTCCCTCCGGAAGGAAATACTGGCACTTCATCAGGCTGATGGGCCGATCGGCGTCCCACATCGCCCTCGAATGCGCCCTTCAGACAAGGCCCAATGTCACCCTCATATCAGAAGAGGTCGAAGCCCGGAAGATGAGCCTCTCCCAGATAATCGAGATAATCACCTCTTCGGTAGCGTCGCGGGCATCCAAGGGTGAGAATTACGGCGTCGTTCTCATACCCGAAGGGCTTATCGAATTTATCCCTGAAATGAAGATCCTCATTTCAGGGATAAACGAACTGCTCGCCCATGAAGGCGATCGATTCAAGACCCTCCCGACGGTGGAAGCGCAGAAGAGCTTCATCGCCGAGAGGCTTCCCGGGGAATCCGCCCGGCTCTTCACTTCCCTTCCCGGCGATATCAGCGCCCAACTCTGCTGGGACAGGGATCCGCACGGCAATGTTCAGGTTTCGCGCATCGAAACGGAGAAACTCCTTGTCGCCATGGTGAAGACAAAGCTGGCGGGCATGGCTGCCGATGGCAGCTACAGGGGCAAGTTCGATTACCAAACGCATTTCATGGGCTACGAAGGCCGTTGCGCCTTCCCTACCAATTTCGACGCCGATTACTGCTATTCACTGGGTTTCACGGCGTACCTCCTGGCCCTCTACGGTTTCTCGGGTTATATTGCCTCAATACGCAACCTCGCCTCCCCGGCCGGCGAGTGGATACCGGGAGGCATTCCCCTCGTTTCGATGATGAACATCGAGCACCGCCACGGCATGGATAAGCCTGTCATCCGCAAGGCGTTGGTGGAGCTCGACGGCAAGCCGTTCAGGTTCTTCGCCTCGCAGCGGGACAAATGGGCTCTCTCTTCGGATTACCGTTTGCCGGGGAGCATCCAGTACTTCGGTCCACCGGCTGTCACCGACATGCCGAGCCTTATCATCCAGATTGAACGGAGCTGAAGCGAATGAAAAAAATTTCCGCCATCTGCTTTCTTCTTGGGTTCTTCGCCATCGCGGTCGGTGCCCAGGATTTCCTTACGGCCGAGCAATTCTTCTCGAAGGTTTCCGACAGATATTCGACGATAGAAGACTACGAGGCATCACTTGCCATATCCAACGCGAGCCAACCGATGAAGGGCAAGCTGTATTTCAAGTCCCCCTCCCTCCTGCGCATTGACTTCAGCCAGCCTCCCGAGCAGGTGATCATCTTCAACGGCGAGCGGCTCATCGTCTATATCCCTCAGTTTCGGGCTGTCCTCCAGCAGGATACGGGGAGCGCCGGCCTGGGGGCGGCGGCCGCTTCCATGGCTTCCAGGGAAGGGCTCTCGATGATGAAGCGCAACTACACCATAGCCTGGGAATCCAGCCCCCAGGCCGTCGCCCTCGATCC
The DNA here is from genome assembly GCA_049302175.1 of Rectinemataceae bacterium. Taxonomy (GTDB): domain Bacteria; phylum Spirochaetota; class Spirochaetia; order Treponematales; family Rectinemataceae; genus CAYXUF01. The sequence continues at coordinate 3,238 of JBAQLW010000395.1, read as the reverse complement.
TGACTCGCCAGAGATGGTCCACAAGCTGATGCTTTCGCGAAAAACAGTCGCCGAAGGATTCAAGACGATCCGGATTTCTATCTCGGAATCCAGTCTTCTGATTCGCAGAATAGAGGGCTGGACAGTCGCCAACGAGCGGATCGCCTTCGATTTCACTTCAGTGAAGCAAAACCAGAATATCCCCGCCACGAGGTTCCTTTATGACGCTCCGGCGAGCGCCAATGTTTACAATAATTTCCTTTTCCAGTGATATGAGGTGAAGAAGGTCCAATGGCCAAGATAGGATCCAGAATACAGGAAACCCGACTCAGGAAGGGGCTCACCCTCGACAGGATAGCCGATGACACAAACATCAGCCTGAGGTTTCTGTCCAAGATCGAGAACGACGATTTTACCGGATTCCCCGGCGAGCCCTACATTGTCGGCTTTATCCGCAATTATGCCGATTACCTCGGATTGGACCCGGAAACAATAATCGCTCTCTATAGGGCCAAGGACGATGCGGTTCTGCCTGCCGAGGTGCCTGAGGCCGCGCAAGCCCCAGGAGGAGTGCAAAAATCCCCTGAGACGGGACCGACCCCGGGACCGACCCATGAGCCGACCCCACAGACTACCCTTGATTCAAGCCCTGAACCGGTTCCTGCCCAGGCGGAGAAACCGAAACGGCCGAGAAAGTCCAGGACCGCGCGCACCGGGCAGGGAGAAGAAGGATTGAGAGCCGGCGAAGCCGCCGATGCTCACGAAGCCGGGGCAGCCCCCCCATCTAAAACCGCGTCTGAACCCGGCGCCGCTCCGGCAAGCCCGAAGCCACGGAGCCATGCCTCCACCAGGGCAAAAAGAGTTCCGACTCAAAAACTCGAAGTCAAAGTCGCCCCGCCTTCTCCTCCTCCCGCAGCCTCCAGGAAGAAGATATCTTTCTCCACCATCATGCTGAGCATCCTCGCGATCGCCATAGTGATTGTGGCGGTTCTCTGGATCATCGCCGGCGGCGTCTCAAAGATGACAGAGCAGGTGGATGGAGAAAAGACGCCTTCGGAATACAGGGTGGAGGGCGGCGCCTTCGAAATGCGCCTGTATGTTGGCGATAGTCTCCTTGTCCCCTTGGGCGATGATGTCTATAAAATCCGTATCGCCTCTATCAGCGATACCGTGGATCTCGAGACGCCCTTCGGTCTCTTCAGGCTGGTGCTCGGCGAGACGGCTCCGATCGATCCCGGTAAGGATGGCACGGCCGACGCCTCCATCATCATCGGGGATTTCGAGAAAAACCGCCCTGCCTCGGGCGCCCTCGTGAGAGTGGAGTTCTCGCCCCTCGATCCGAGCGATGAAGCCGGAGGCGAGATCACAATCCCTGGGACGGCGAACACCGAACAGGTGGCTGTGGGCACAAGCCTTGCGTCCCCCCAAACCGACGCGGTGATCGTCAAGTCCACCCGAGGTCCCTACCCCTTTGTCGTCCAGGTGAGCTTCAGGGGAAGCTGCCTTTTCCGCTATGAGGCTGACAGGAAGGAATGGGTGGAAAAGTACTTTTCCAAAGGCGAAAGCATCACGCTCAACGTCACGAACGCCCTCACGGTCTGGACCTCGAACGCGCAGGCCGTCAAGATGAGCTTCCAGGCATCGGGCGGCAAGACGGCCGACCTCGAGCTTGGCCAGCCGGGCGAAATTGCGGTAAAAAAGATCGCCTGGGCACAGAGGGGCGGTTCCTGGGCTCTCATTTCGTCCAATCTCGACTGAGGATAGCGCGTGAAATTTTTTATAGACCAGCACGGCTGCGCCAAGAACCAGGTGGATGGCGAGGAAATCGCCGCGCGCCTGGAGAAGGCCGGCCATGAATACATCGCCTCGGGAGAGGAGGCTGACCTCATCATCGTCAATACCTGCGGTTTCATAGAATCGGCCAAGCGAGAATCGATAGAAGCTACCATTGCGATAAAATCCCGATGGCCGGACAAGAAGGTTCTCGTCGCGGGCTGCCTGGCCCAGCGCTACCCTGAAGCCCTCCTGGGCGACCTGGCGGAAGCCGACGGCATCTTCGGCAACGCCGATCTCTCCCTCGTGACCACATCCGTATCGGATACAGCCCGAGGCGATCGCAGGGCGATAGCCCCCGGCCAGCCCTTGGCGGTACAGGGAAATTATTACTCGAGGACGAGGCTTTTCGATTTTCCCGGCGCGGCGTACGTGAAGGTTACGGAAGGCTGCGACAACCGCTGCACCTATTGCGCCATTCCCCTCATCAGGGGCGTTCTGCGCTCCCGATCCATGGACGACATTATAGATGAATGCCGTGACCTCCTCAGGCGGGGCATATTCGAGATAAACCTCATAGGCCAGGATCTCGGCGCCTATGGCCGCGATCTGGCTGATGGTACCGATCTCGCCGCCCTCCTCTCCCGGCTGAGCTCAATGGAAGGAGATTTCAGGATTCGCGTGCTCTACATCCATCCCGATCATTTCCCCGAAGGCATCCTCGATGTCATGGCGGGCGACAGACGCATACTTCCCTACTTCGATCTTCCTTTCCAGCACGCTTCCGAAACCATCCTGAAGGCGATGAACCGCAAGGGATCGCCCGATAAATATCTCGCCTTGATAGCCAGGATCAGGAAGGCTCTCCCCGAATCCATGATCCGCTGCACCTTTCTCGTCGGCTTTCCCGGAGAAACGGAGGAAGATTTTGCCATCCTCCGCGCTTTCCAGGACAAAGCCCGACTGGACTGGATGGGAGCCTTCGCCTATTCCCGCGAGGAGGGCACGCCCGCCTATACCATGAAGGGGCGGGTGAGCAAGAAAACGGCGAATGCCCGCAAGACCATGGTCGAATCCGCTCAGGAAGCCATAACCAATGAGCGTCTGCAGCGATTTATAGGGGCCGAAGCAGAGGTGTTGGCCGAGGAATCAGTGGAGGGAGCCGAGCTCAGCCTGGGCAGAGCCTGGATGCAGGCGCCCGAAGTCGATGGCCTCACGGTGGTCAAGGGCCACATGGCGCCGGGGAGCCGCCGCCGCGTCCGCATCGTCGCCGTCAATGGCGTCGATTTAGAGGCTGAGCCGATAGGTCAGGCTGTGCAAGCTTCGCCCGAGAAGAGGGTTGGGAGCGTCTGATGCAGGGAGAAAGCCGTCTGCCCCCTTACCTGTCCTCGCTCAATCCAGAGCAGCTGGAAGCAGTCCTCCATGAAGGCTCGCCCCTCCTCATCCTGGCCGGGGCCGGCACAGGGAAAACGAGGGTCATCACTAC
>JBAQLW010000394.1:0-17929 GCA_049302175.1 Rectinemataceae bacterium | reverse complement strand
TCTTCAACGCCGATGGTACTGCCTTCGAGGTGGGAGAGTAGGTCGTCGCCAGGCTTTTTTTATTCAAAAGGCTCTCCTTCTGGAGGGCCTTTTGAATAAATAGAGTCTAAGAGGAACTAGCAGTATTTTTACGCCGTCAAGCGTTCATTGGTGGCCAGGCGTTCATTCGTTGCCAGGCATTGCAGCCCTAGAATTTCCAGAAAGACTTTGTGAAGATAACAAGGACCGTATAAACCTCAAGCCTTCCGACAAGCATCAAAAATGAGAGCCAGATCTTGATCCACCAGGGAAAGATGGAATAATTCGCTGCCGGTCCGATGAGGCCGAGGCCAGGACCGATATTCCCCAGGTTGGCGAGTGTGGCGGTCACGCTCGTGGTGAGGTCGAATCCGCCGAGGCCGATCACGAAGAACGACAGGATCATGACACCGAAATACAGGAAAACCAGAGCGGCCGCATCGTAAACGACATTCTTTCTCAAAGATTTCCCGTTGACGAAGATCGCATAGACGCCTTTCGGATTCATGAGGTAGCGCATCTCCGTCGTCGCCATTTTAAAGAGGGTGATGATCCGGATGACTTTGATGCCGCCAGCCGTGGAGCCGGCGCATCCTCCTATGAACATCAGGAAGAACAGTACGGCTTGGGAGGCCGCAGGCCAAAGGGCAAAATTCGTTGTGGCAAAGCCGGTTGTCGTCAGGATAGAGGAGCTCTGGAAGCCTGCGTAGCGGAGCGCGTTGAATATATTCCCGAACATGCCATGAGCGCGCAGATCGATGGCTATGAACAATGTTGCCACAATGAAAATAGCCAAATATGTCCGCAATTCAGGATCTTTCAGGACTGTTTTTCCCTTATGCTTGAGCATCCTGAAATAGAGCGTAAAATTCACGCCCGCCATGAGCATGAAAATAGTGATCACCACATCGATATAGGCTGAATTGTAATAGCCGATGCTCAAGTTCTTAGCGCCGAAACCGCCCGTCGCCACGGTGGCGAAGGTATGGCAGATCGCGTCGAACCAGGACATGCCTCCAAGCATGAGAAGGATGATCTGCAGAATAGTCATACCAAGATAGATAAACCAGAAAATCTTCGCGGTGCCGGAAACTTTCGGGGTTATCTTGTCGACGGAAGGTCCCGGAGCCTCGGCTTCCATGAGCCGCAGGCCTCCGAAGCCCAGAAGGGGAAAGATGGCAACCGTGAGAACGACAATGCCCATACCACCAAGCCAATGCGTTGTAGCCCGCCAGAGAATGAGAGAGCGCGGGAGAACCTCTATGTCCTGGAGGATGCTGGCTCCCGTCGTGGTAAAACCACTCATCACCTCGAAGAACGCATCGATGTAATTGGGTATGAATCCGGACAGTACAAAGGGAAAAGCCGCGATGACTGAAGCCATGAGCCAACTGAAAGTGACGAAGAGAAAACCTTCACGGTTTGTAAAAAAAGGCTTGCCGTCCTTTCTGCAGATGATGGACATCAATCCAAGGAAGAGAAAGCCCGAAATCGATGGTATAAGGAGAGACAGGGCTACGGACCAAGGTTCGCCTTCCAGGAGGGAGAAGCCGGTTATGGCTGCCAGAAAGAAAGAGAGTATGCCGGCTATGATGGAGAGCATGCGCAGGAGGGATCGAGGATGCATCGTCAGGCTCCGAACAGGCTTTCAAGCCTCAGTATCTGCTCTTTTGGAAGCACGAGTCCGACGATGTCCCTCGCCTGGATCAATGTATCGCCAGTAGGGATAATAGTCTTGCCTTCGTGGATGACGAAGGCTACCAGAATACCTTTTGGCAGGCCAAGGTTTTTTATTCGCTTGTCATTTTGGCTGAATTCGGCCCCGATGCTCAGCTCGACCAGCTCATAATCGCCTTCGGTGAATCCATGGAGGCGACGAATGTGAGCTTTGCGCACTATGTCGAGGATGGCGCCTGCCGCTACGGCCTTCTGGTTTACGAGGGCATCGATATCCACAACGCCTTCCAGCCGCATGTAAAGGTCACCGAAAACGACGGCGAGAACGCGATTGGCTCCCGCCTGCTTGGCGATGAGAGCCGTGGCGAGATTGTCACTTTGGCTGGCGGTGAGGCAGAGCACTATGTCGGCCCTGTCGATGCCTTCCTCGTCTATGAGGAGTTCATCGGACAGGCTTCTGCAGACAACATCCGCGTCGGGAAATTCCGCGGAGATAGCCTTGGCGCTATCCCGATTTTCATCGATGACCTTTATCGCCGGATTGCCAAGGAGAGAGAGAGCGTTCATGCCTGCATCCGAAGCTTTTCGTGACCGTTTGTCCTCTGAGCCGGGAACACCGAGGTCTTTGAGCACACGCCGACATAGGGCTCCTGCTCCAAAAAAGACCAGGCGCTTGAGCTTCAATGTTGATCGGGTGGTCCTGCCGAACAGCTTGTCCAGTTCCCTCGGTTCGCCGAGAAGGTAGAGTACGTCGCTCGCCTCCAAAACGAATTGACCTGTTGGGGTAAGAAGCTCCCCGTCGCGGATAACCGCCGGGACCATGAACTCCTGGCCAATTTCCGTCCTTATTTCCTGCAATGACCTGCCGGGCAGTCGCTCGTCCTTGGAGGCGACCAGCTTTCTCAACTGGATGCCCGCTTCCTTGACATCGATGGTTTCGGGCGACATGCCTCGGAAGATGATGCGTGCGACAGCATCGGCTGTTTCGGCTTCGGGGTTGAGAATATGGTCGACGCCCAGTATTCGCTTGCGGCTGCCGTGAAATAAACCGAAATAGTGACTTCTGACGCGGGCAATCGTCTTGGGCTGGCTGTAAGCCTCGGCGACCAGGCCACAGGCGACTATATTGGCGTCATCGCTCCCTGTCAGGGCTATAAACCAATCCGCATCGGTCATGCCGGCGCTGGAAAGAATCTCCAGACTCTCTCCGTCGCCTTCCTGGACCATGCAGTCCAGCTCGTTGGCAATCCCCTTGGCAATGTTGGGATTCCTTTCGATGATGACAACATCCCTCTTCTCGGCCACCAGTTCTCTGGCCAACTGGATACCGAGCGTTCCGGCTCCCAAGATGATTACTTTCATTGAATGCCCACTATAATACAAGGATAACTTTACCGCAACACGATACGGGGATCATGGTCCCATAGCCTTGCCTAACTCAGGCATGGTACTATGCCCAGCCGGAGCTATACTGCTTGAATATCAGAATCGGCCGCGATCGGACCCTCCTGCTGGGGTACTTCCTTGGGATGATCTTTCTCGGATCAGTCCTCCTCGTTCTTCCTGGAGCGTGGAATGGGCAGGGTGACCTCAGATACATCGATGCGCTTTTCACCTCGACGAGCGCTGTCTGCGTCACAGGCCTGATCACTGTACCTACCGCCGATTTTTCGCTATTTGGCCAGATCGTGATCCTCTGCCGTATACAGATGGGCGGACTCGGTCTCATAACCTTCGCCACCCTCTATCTCGCTCTTCCCAGGCGAAAAATATCGATCGTTTCCCAGGGGCTGATCAGCGACTATGCTCTTTCTGAAGTCGAGTATCAGCCTAAGCGGATAATACGCTCGATCGTAGGGCTCACGCTCGCCATCGAAGTGGTTGGAACGCTCCTGCTGAACATCCGTTTCAGCGCGATGGGTTATCCTTTTTTCGTCTCCATATTCCACGCCGTTTCGGCCTTCTGCAACGCGGGATTCTCCCTTTTCCCGGACAGTCTGGAACGCTTTGTCCTCGATCCTGTCGTTAATTTTACCTTTATGGGATTGATCGTCTCCGGGGGGCTCGGTTTCATCGTGATGAAGGACATTGGCAAATTGCTTTCCAGAGAGAAGATGCATCTCAGTTACCATTCCGTCGTCGTTCTCGAGACCACGGCAGCGCTCATCATCGCAGGCATGGCGGCCATCTTTGTGCTGGAATACAACCTGGCTCTTTCAGGCATGACACTGGGACAGAGGGTGATGGCTTCCCTTTTCGCCTCGATCACTCCGCGCACAGCCGGTTTCGATACGATACTCCCCAACAAGCTGAGCACAGGCTCCATATTGCTCACCATCATCCTCATGTTCATCGGAGCCTCGCCTGCGTCGACAGGCGGTGGTGTGAAAACGACAACCTTCTTCATCTTGATGATGACAGCATTCAGATACCAAAACGGTTCGAATTCGGTGGATTATCGCGGGCGAGCGATCAGCGGACATACGATATTCAAGGCTATCGGTGTCGTGGTGAAGGGTCTGTTGATCATTGTGGCGGCTGCCATCGTCATCGAAGTCCTGGAAAGGGGAAGGGGCAACCCCTTGCCATCACTGGAGTCGATCTTCGAAGTGGTTTCGGCTTTTGCAACGGTAGGGCTCAGCCTCGGAGCAACATCAAGCCTCGGCGAGGCATCCAAGCTCGTCCTCGTTCTCACCATGTTTATCGGCCGTGTTGGGCTTTTTGCGATGGCGCTTCCCAAAGTTGGCCGCAGGATTGAAGGGTACGCCCAATTGCCAGGCGCCGATCTGATGATCGGCTGATGTCGATCTGAAGATCGACATCAGCCGACGGGTTTTCGGCTAGAGGAGTTTACGATGCGACAATATGCGTTTATTGGATTGGGAAAGCTGGCTCTGAGTATGCTCGAGAACATCTCCAGAGTGACAGACCAGATTGTGGCTGTCGATAAGAACCCTACCTTGATCGACAGGGTGAAAGACATGGTGAAGACGGCTTTCGTCGCCGATGCCATGGAGGAAGGAGCCCTCGAACGTATCCTGCCCGAAGCCCTGGACGTCGCGGTGGTCGACATGGCGGACAATCTTGAGGCAGCCCTTCTCGTTACGCATGCCTTGAAGAGACTCGGAGTCCCGGAAATAATCGTGAAGACAAAGACCGATGAGAGCAGCGAGATTCTCAGCATAATAGGAGCGACCCGCATCGTGAATTCGGACAGGGAGGCGGCTGCCCGCATCGTGCCCTTGATCCTGTCGACTTCCCTCTACAACTTTATCCCGATTGGAGGGGATCTTGTGATGGCAGAGGTGCATGTGCCCGATTCGTTGCAGGGGCTGACGATCGTTGAAGCCGACCTGAGGAGAAAGTTTGGCGTCAATGTCGTGGCCATACACGATGAAAATTCCACTTCCTACCGCAATTCCGACAGGGACTATAAGCTCACCGGCAGCGACCTTCTCCTTGTGGCCGGCACGGAGAAGGACGTCTTCGCCTTCTCGGGAGTGCCGCTCGCGCCGACCCAGAAGCAGAAGACTTCGACGATAGCGTCAATTTTCAAGACAGTCTTCAAACCGCGCAGGAAAGATGGCCGCTTGAGCTGAGCGCTTCCGGAATCCACTGACTCTCGGGGTTCCCGCCCCAATCCGCACTGAAGAGACTCAATTGACCGCTGTGTGGTATACCCGCTAGAATGACAGCCGCACGAAGGCGACGAAAACCGGCCTGTGCCCTTGCCGTCCCGGCAATATCCGGCGTCGGCGATTTTTCCGCGCGGGGATCAACTCATGCGCGGTATTGGAGGTCCTTTATGGACATCTTCCAGAAATGCTCTGACTGGGATCTTGACAAGCAGGCGATGGAGAAGGGTATCTATCCTTATTTCCAGGCGCTCGACGGACTGGAGGGGACTGAAGTCTCCTATCAGGGACGCAAGATCATTATGATCGGCTCGAACAACTACCTTGGGCTGACAACCCATCCCAAGGTCAGGGAAGCCGCGATGAAGGGGCTGAGGGACTTCGGACCCTCATGCACGGGCAGCCGATTCCTGAACGGCACGCTCAAGCTGCACATAGAACTCGAAGAGCGGCTCGCGGCCTTCATTGGCAAGGATTCGGCCCTCGTCTTCTCAACGGGAATGCAGACGAACCTGGGCGCCATTTCCTCCCTTGTGGGGCGCGACGACGTTGTGATCACCGACAAGGAGGACCACGCCTCCATCGTCGACGGCTGCAGGCTGGGCATGGGCGAGATCAAGCGTTTTATGCACGGCGACCTGGACCAGCTCGACAGGATTCTCGGCAAGATTCCCGACGACAAAGGCACGATGGTCGTTGTGGATGGCATATTCTCGATGGGCGGCGATATCGTCGATCTTCCGAAGCTCGTCGCCGTCTGCAGGAAGCATGGTACGCGGATCTATGTGGACGATGCCCATTCCCTTGGCGTTCTCGGCGGCGGCCATGGCACAGCCTGGCATTTCGGCCTGACCGATGAAGTGGACATCACTATGGGCACCTTCTCCAAGAGTTTTGCCTCGCTCGGTGGCTTCGTGGCCGGGGATAAGGATGTCGTCAATTATATCAAGCACACCGCGCGATCATTTATTTTTTCAGCCTCCCTGCCGGCTCCCAACGCGATGGCCGCCTTCGCTGCTCTCGAAGTGATGGAGACGGAACCCTGGCATATCGAAAAGCTCTGGGAAAACGCGGCATTCATGCTGAAGGGCTACCGCGAACTTGGCTTCAACATAGGAGCGACGCAGACACCCATCATCCCCATCATAATCGGCGATGACGAAACCTGCTTCCGCCTCTGGAAGGAGCTCTTCGACGCTGGCGTCTACTGCAATCCCGTCGTGTCGCCCGCCGTCCCCCAGGGAATGGCCCTCCTCAGGACTTCCTATATGGCTACCCATACGCGAGCCCAACTCGAGACTGTCCTCGGACTTTTCGAGAAGGCGGGGAAAAAGCTCGGCATCCTCCAAACCTGAGAGGGAAAGGCTCTCATTCCCCGATATAGGGCGTTATCAGCCCATGCTCGACGAAGCTGTAGTATGAGGAATGGCAGAAGACAAGGTGGTCGAGGACGGGAATGCCGAGGATATCCCCGGCTTCCCGCAGCCGCTTGGTGATATCGATATCCTCCTTTGAAGGCTCGATATTGCCCGACGGGTGATTGTGGGCGACGACGATGGCACAGGCCCTGTCCGTTATGGGATCGGCGAATATCTCGCGGGGATGGACGACTGTCTTGTTCACCAGACCGGAGCTGACCTGCCGTATGGCGATGACTTCGTGCGCCCCGTTCAGTGAGACGCAGAGGAAATGCTCCTGCTTCCTGTCGGCGAAGTGGGTGATGAGAGGAAAAACATCCTTGGGCATGGTGATTCTTCTGTCCTTAGCCGAGTAAAAGCGGCGACCAAGCTCGATGGCCGCCGCGATTGAACAGACTTTGGCGCTTCCCAGGCCGGGCATCTCCCTCAGCTTGTCGACGTTCATCTCCTGTTTCCCGAAATCGAGGGCGTCGCACACATCATGTGAGAGACTCCTTACGGATTTGCCGGCGGTACCTGAGCCCAGAATGGCGGCGACGAGTTCACGATCGGCGAGGGATCGCGGCCCGTCGCGCAGTATGCGTTCACGTACATCTATCCGGCGTTTTCCCTTTTCAAGTCGCGGGCGTTTTTCAAGCACGTATTGAGTTTCCATTGTCACACTCCGCCCAGTTTACGCCCGGCTGCCGCGCATCCGCTTTCGATTTCGGAATTTATTCGGAATTTGTTTGCATGAATATGGCAAACCCGATATAATGACCCTATCATTCTCGTAATGCCGCGGCATAGCTGTAGGCAGACGACTCAATAAAATCAAATACAGGAGGTTTTCCATGAAGAGCGTGAAGGGTTCAAGGACCGAAAACAACCTTATGGCGGCTTTCGCCGGCGAATCCCAAGCAAGGAACAGATATACCTACTTTGCTTCGAAGGCCAAGGAAGAGGGCTACATCCAGATGTCCCTCGTCTTCGAGGAAACCGCCAACCAGGAAAAAGAGCATGCCAAGCGGTTCTTCAAGTTCATGGAAGGCGGATCGACCACCATCACCGGCACTTTCCCCTCGGGAATAATCGGCACGACCAGACAGAATCTCGAGGCAGCCGCCGGCGGCGAGAACTACGAATGGAAAGAAATGTACCCATCCTTCGCGAAAATAGCGCGCGAGGAAGGCTACGACGCCATCGCGACAGTGTTCGAATCCATAGTCGTCGCCGAGAAGCAGCATGCTAAACGTTACGAGAATCTCGCCGCCAATATCGACGCGGGCAGCGTCTTCAAGAAAGAAAGGGCGACTGTCTGGCGATGCATCAACTGCGGGTTCCTCTTCGAGGGAGAGAGCGCGCCCAAGGTTTGCCCCGCCTGCGCCCATCCTCAGGCTTATTTCGAAGTGCTCGGCGAGAACTGGTAACCAGGTTCCGACCGAATCGTCATTTGGCTATCGATGGAGGGAATCATGATTGAGAAGAAACAGATCTACAAGTGCGAGGAATGCGGCAATATCGTTGAAGTTCTTTTCGCGGGCGGCGGTGAGCTCGTCTGCTGCGGCAAGCCTATGAAGCTCATCGTCGAGAACACGGTCGACGCGTCCAAGGAAAAGCACGTACCCGTGCTGGAAAAATCCGCCGAGGGTTGGTGGGTCTCCGTGGGATCGGTCCTCCATCCCATGGAGGAGAAGCATTACATCCAGTGGATCGAGCTCATCGCCGATGGCAAGGTCTGCAGGGCAGAGCTGAAGCCCGGAGATCAGCCCCGCGCATTCTTCCCCATCAAGGCCGATAAAGTTACGGCCCGCGAATACTGCAATCTCCACGGACTGTGGAAGGCCTGAACGAACTGATATCCTCAGATAAAGGAGCATGACATGAAGAAGTATGTATGCGAAGTGTGCGGCTACATCTATGATCCCGCCGAAGGCGATGCCGACGGCAAGATCCCCGCGGGAACATCCTTCGAGAATCTCCCGGAGGATTGGGTCTGCCCGATGTGCGGTGCCGGAAAGGATTCCTTCTCCCCCGCTGACTAAGCGTGAAGAGCCGCGGTATAATGCAGGGAGCCCGAGAGGGCTCCTTTTTGATTGTTTGCGACTTTAGGGAGAACCGCCGTGATCGCGAGGGAAGATTTTATATTCGCCATTGGGTTCGAGGGCGCTTCGGCCGTGGTCGACGGCAAGGCGAAGAAGGAATTCGGGAAGCTGGATACGATGCATCTCGCCGAAAAGGGGCTCTATAGGGCGGCCTTCTCTTCGGCCCTCTACTCGAAGAAACCCGAGGAGATGAAGGCGTTCATCGAGTTCTTCAACGCGAAGGCTGGCACAGAGTATACGGAAGCCGGTCAGCTGTCGCGGCTTTTCGGCGTCTATCTCGAAGAAGTATCCAAAACGATGATCCTATAATACCTCGATAATCCTGCATTTCAGGTAGCGCGATTCCCCATAGCCCGATATGACGGGGTGATCCAGATCCTGTCCCCTCTCCTCTATGACGCGGAACCGGCGTCCGCAGTCGGAGGCCGCATCGGCCAGCATCGTGTCGAAGCGTTCCGGAAAGAACCAGTGGGAGCAGGAGCAGGTGACGAGGATGCCTCCACGCGTAAGGAGCCGCATCGCCCTCACGTTGATTTCCTTGTATCCCCTGTACGCCGACTCCACAGTGGAGTGACTTTTCGCAAAAGCGGGCGGATCGAGGATGACGAGATCGTATTTCGTCCCGGCTTTTTCCTCAGCCCTCAGGTAATCAAAAGCGTTCGCTTCTACCGTTGAGAACAGGGAAGCGATGCCATTCAGGGAGGCATTGCCAGCCGCTGCGGCCAAGGCCGCCGTGGAAGCGTCGACTGCCTTCACGCTTTTTGCTCCCGCGAGGGCGCAGAGGATGCCGAAGCCCCCCTGGTTGCAGAAGACGTCGAGGACGTTTTTCCCGGCGGCGAAACGGGCGGCGGCGGCGCGGTTCGCCCTCTGGTCCAGGAACCAGCCGGTCTTCTGTCCACCGACAATATCCACAGAAAAGGCGGCGCCATTCTCTTCCATTATGATGTTCTCGGGTACCGAGCCGGCCAGAATGCCCGAGGAGGAAGCAAGGCCTTCGAGAGAACGCACAGGGGCATCGGAGCGCTCGGCGATTCCGTCGGGGGAGAAGACCTCCTGGAGGGCTTCTACGATATCGGCCTTCCGCCTTTCGACGCCGAGGCTGAGGAACTGAGTGGAGAGCCAGCGGCCAGGGAGCGTTCCGGAATCGACGGAACCGCCTTGGGCAGCCCTCCCCGCGAAAAGATCCACGATGAGGCCGGGCGCCGAATCCGCTTCGCCGAAAACGGCCCTGAAGCTTTGCTTTTCCGTGTCGAAGAATCGAGTGCGCCAGGCCAGTGCCGTCTTGAAGGTTTCGACAAAATAATCCCTTCCAGCCGCATCTTCCGTCCTGGAATAGAGGCGAACGCGGATTTTTGAAGATGGATTGAAAAATCCGAAACCGAGGGGTTTGCCCCGCGAATCCTGCGCGCGCACCACAGCCCCGGCTTCGGGGCTGCCCTGCACGCCGGCGATTTCATTGTCATAGATCCAGGGGTGACCGCGGCGAATGCGGAGTTCTTCGCGGGGCTTGAGCGTTACCGTCGGTACCGACATACAGTAAAAGTATCGCGCATCGAGCGTGGAGGGCAATGGGATGGGGGGAATCCTTTTCAAACGCCCCCGAGCCGCACTACAATCGGCTATGGACAACTTCGTGGACCTTTATCCCACATATGGCAATCGGTATGGCTCGAAAGAACGTGAAATGCCTGGATAGAGAGCGTGAAAGTTCGGGCGGATTTCCGTTCTCGACGGATTTTGGTGTCGGCCAACGCGGCTATGTCCAATGGCGGCGTTAAACTAGCGGACGACGGGGCGAGCCTCGAACCGGAAATCATATCACCAGAGGGTAGCCGTGTTTCCCACGAGGCAAAGGCGCGCGAAGGGAATTATTTCGCCTGCGACATACCCTTTGATGAGATCGGCGAATTCCAATGATCGACGGACCAACACGATCTGTATCGCATAACCTTCAGGATCGTCGACGGAGCCTGAGCTGAAACCCGCAACATCAACGTTGTGGACGGCTACACTCCCGTCAATCCTGAAGCCATCGAGAATGATATCATCGCCCTCAAACGGATGGGATACAACGGCGCGCGCATCCATGAGAAGATCGAAACCCTTCGCTTCCATTTTCTCTGCGACAAGCTCGGTATCCTCAGGACAATGGAAATGCCTTCGTTCTACTGGCCTTCGCGCCGAGCCTTTCCGGCTTATGAAAAAGAATTTCGCGAGATAGTGGCAAGGGACGCGATGCATCCATCTTCCATAGCCTGGGTGGTTTTCAATGAAACCTAAGGGGTGTGGGGGATGTACCGCGAAGGTTCAGCCGCGCGGCACTTCATGGAAAGGATGATCGCTCTCGTCAGGAACCTGGACGCCGACCGCCTCGTCATAGAGAATTCGGAATGGGAATTTCATCGAGGACAAAAACAGTTTTTCTGAACCATGAGGCAGAGAAGACAGCCCATAAAACTACATGGCTGTTGAGTGAATATGGAGGCTTCGGCTGGTACATGACGAGCGAGGCAGGCTCGGTGGAAGACAAGATTGCGCGTTATACGAGCGATATAGTGAATTCAGGAGTCTTCACGGGATACTGTCTCACACAGCTATACGACGTGGGAAATGAAGCGAACGGATTGCTCACTGCCGACCGTCGATCCAAAGTGGACGGACAAAGAATGCGACGGATCAACGGCCGCGATGATTGAGCGTACGACTCCTATTTTTTTTGCTTGGCTGGGCGTCCGCGCTTGGCGACCTTGGGTGCCCCGATCGCGACGGGCATTTTCGCGACCGCTTTCGGGGCTGTCTTTACGGCCTCTTTTGGCGCTTCTGTGGCCTTCGTCTCAGGTACCTTCTTCACGGCGATTTTTTTATCGGCGAGTTTCTTCGCAGGCGCCGCTTTTGGGGCGGGTTTTTTGGCTGCCTTGAGCTTAGGCGCGAGCTTTTTGGCTGCTGCAGCTTTTGGCGCTGATTTCTTTGCTGCGGGCAGGGGCGCCGACTCGGCCGCAATCGTCTCGTCCAGGATGAGCAGATACTTGTTCATGATGTCGACGAGCGCGTGTCCATTCTGCGTGAGTTTCTTCAACGATGCGATAGCTTTTTTATCCACGGTAATCCTCCATATCACCAATGATAACGCATAATCGCGAAAAGGTAAAATAAAAAAAATTATTAGCATTTTGGAAGGTCACGGCCGCGAATAATTTCTGCGCGAAATTTCTCGGCCGCGGCGACGAATTATTTTTCATGAATCGCCCAACGATATGCGATGCGAGGAAGAACCGAAATAATCGAAGACGGGGAAAAATCGCGAAATTCCCGCGCTTTGGGATGCTGCTGGCTGTCTTCGGGTGCCGCTATTGAAGCGATACCCTGTCTCGGGTACGATGGGACTGATATGAAGAGACAAACCACGGTGCATCGCTGCTCGAACTGCGGCCATACCGAACCCAAGTGGCTGGGACGATGCCCTGAATGCGGCCAGTGGAATACGCTCAAGGAACAGAGCATAGTGGCGGGATCGGCGAGGGCAGAGATCAAGGGTGAAACCTATTCACTGCCCATTGCCGCCATCGATCTGGCCTCGGGCACACGCTTGCCCTCTGGAAGCGCCGAACTGGATCGTGTTCTGGGAGGCGGTTTCATGAGGGGCTCGGCCATCCTCCTGGGCGGCGAGCCAGGCATAGGGAAGAGCACGCTCCTCCTTCAGGTTTGCGCCAAGCTCAAGTCAAAGGGGAGGGTGCTCTACGTATCAGGAGAGGAATCGCCGGCGCAAATACGGATGAGAGCCGACCGACTGGGGGCCCTCAAGGATAACCTGGAGGTTTTCTGCGCTTCCGACCTCGACAGGATCATGTCGGTGTTGGAGGCTGTTCGCCCCGTCCTCACCGTGATCGATTCGATTCAGACGGTCTATTCGCCCGATGCAGGCGTCGTGCCGGGCACGGCCAATCAGATAAAGTACTGCACCATGGAGATGACGGAATGGGCTAAAACCCATGATTCCATCATCGTGTTCGTGGCCCACGTGACAAAGGACGGACTTATCGCAGGACCCAAGGCCGCAGAGCACATCGTCGACACCGTCCTCGCATTCGAGCAGGCCGAGGGCGATCTGCGCGCATTGAGGGCATCGAAGAACCGTTATGGTTCGACGGACGAGCTGGGCCTGTACAGGATGGGCTCAGGCGGTCTGGTCGAGCTCTCGGATCCTTCGGGTATCCTTCTCATCCAGAGGGCGGGCGAGTTGCCCCCGGGCGTCGCGGTGGCCATAGTCAACGAGGGTTCGCGCGTCCTTCTCGTCGAGATACAGGCCCTCACCGTGCCGGCCAAGGCAGGCATAACCCGCGTCTATTCCGACAGGATCGACGCTTCGAGGGTCGCCCGCATCGCCGCCGTCATCGAAAAGCAGACTGGTCTAAAACTCTCCGACCAGGACATCTACATAAACGTTGCGGGCGGAGTACGCCTGGTCGAGCCGGGCATAGATCTCGCCCTCGCCGCCGCGCTCTACTCGGCCAGGACGGGTCAGGCTCTGCCCAAGGAAGCCGCCCTCGCCGGCGAACTCTCCCTCGCCGGGGAAGTGCGGCCAGTGCGACAGATGGCCAAGAGGGCGAGGGCGGCGAAGGCTCTGGGCTTCTCCGCCGTGCTGGGACCTGCCGAAGCCCGGCGAGGGGATGGCGACGAAGGCGAGGCCAGGCCGTCGGCGCGGACCGGCGCCAAGCCCGAATGGGCTCAGGCCGACTCATTGAAGGCGTCCATCAGGGCGCTCTGGAGATAGCGCATGAAAATCATCAACGGGGGAAAGCCAACGATTGGGCTCGCCCTCCCCTTGCTTTCCATCAGGACGAGCGAAGGTCCCTGCGGCGAGTTCCCCGACCTGGCCAGCCTCGCAAGGCTCGCCAAGTCCTGGGGAATGGATCTCGTCCAGCTCCTGCCCGTGAATGACACAGGCCGGCAGACATCGCCCTACAGCGCCCTTTCAGCCTTCGCCCTCAATCCCGTTTACCTGCGCATCGGTGATATGCCTGAGGCGAAGTCCGCCGCGGCGGCCCCAAGCGTCATGAAGGCCAAAGCCCTGGCCGCAGAAGCTGGAATGTCGGCGAAAGTCCCCTATTCCACGATACTCGAAGCCAAGCTAGGGATTTTGAAAGAGCTGTGGGATAGCGCGTCGGCAGGCAAAGAGGGCAGGAAGCTCATCGAGGCCGTCGAGGCATGGGCGGGGAAAAATGCCTGGGTCAAAGCGTATTCATGTTTTGTGGAACTCAAGCGGCGCTTTGATGGCAGGGCCTGGTGGGAATGGCCGGAGTACAGCAGTGCCGATGAAGGTCTCGTGGGAAAAGTATGGGGCGGCAAGCAATTTGTCTCAGGCACGCGTTTCCAAGCTTGGGTCCAGATGCGCGCGGCCGAGCAGTTCGCCTCAGCCTGCGCCGAATCCCGCGCCCTGGGCGTGGATATAATAGGCGACATTCCTATACTCATGAGCGCCGACTCGGCTGATGTTTGGTTCCGCCGAAATCTTTTCGATACAGAACGATCGGCTGGTGCTCCCCCCGACATGTATTCACACCTCGGGCAGAATTGGGGCTTCCCGCTCTACCGCTGGGACGCCATCGAGAAAGACGGTTTCGCGTTCTGGAAGGAAAGACTTGCCTGCGCCGACCAGTTCTACACCATGTACAGAATCGACCATGTGCTTGGATTCTTCAGGATATGGGCTATCGACAAGCGCGAGAACGACGGCTTCCTGGGCTATTTCATGCCCGAGTTTCCCCTCTCCTATCCCGACCTGGATGCCCTGGGCTTCGACGCGGGCAGGATTCGCTGGCTTTCACGCCCCCACCTGCCCCAGTGGGCGATCGAGGAAGCCATGGCCGGCCTCCCCTGGCATCTGCGCGTGGAACTTCTTGAAAAACTCTTTGCGCGCATCGAGGGTGAAGCCCTCTACCTCTTCGCCCCGGAAGTCGGCGGCGGTGGCGATATAGCCAGGATAGTCAGATCGAGCCCCGAGCTCTCGCGCGATGACCCAGAGACCGAATCGGCCGCCAATCGCTGTATCGATATCCTTTGCTCCTGGTGGAGAAACCGGACTCTTCAGGAAGTTGCGCCAGGGCAGTTCGTAGCCAGCTGGGAGTACAGGAAAACGCAGGCATGGGGAAGTCTTTCGGACTACGAAAAATCGCGATTGGATGCCCTGATAGCCCTCAGGAAGGGCGAATCCATGGTCCTCTGGGAGAAAACGGGACGGAAAATCCTGAAGGTATTGGCGGCAAGCGTCATCATGCAGGCATGCGCCGAGGACCTGGGAGCCGTTCCCCCCTGCGTTCCCGCAGTGCTGGGCGAGCTGGGCATCCCTGGCCTTCGCGTACTCCGCTGGCACAGGATATGGGACAAGGAAGGTTCTCCCTATGTGCCATTGGAGAACTACCCGGAAGACTCGATAGCCTGCATGTCGGTCCACGATTCCACGAATCTTCGCCAGTGGTGGGAGGATGAGGCGGACAGACCGGCGCTATGGGCGCTTGCTCGGCGCGCGTTGGCAAGCCGCGCGTTCGCTTCGATATCGCGGGATGGAAGCATGCCGCTGGAAGTGCCGGAGGCAGCGCCTTCCGTCCTCGACCCCGACGCCGCCCTTTTCCTGATGAAGGCTTTCGCGACCGCGCGCTCGCGCTTCGTCGTCTACCCCCTTCAGGATCTCCTGGCCGCGAGCGCGCGGCACCGCGAGGCGAATCCGGCCGACGAGCGCATCAATGTGCCGGGGACGCTGAGCGACGCGAACTGGCTGTACAGGATGAAACCCCGGCTCGAGGAACTGGAGGCCGACGAGGCTTTTGCCGCGAGGATGGCATGGCTGTCAGCGGGGAGGCGTTGAATAGTGATCTATAAAACAGTGACCCGCAGGATCGGCGATGCCGCGGCGAAAGGCGCCCGGAAATCCGTTTCAACCATCCTGTTCCTCCTGAAGATCATGGTACCCACCAGCCTCGCTGTCGCCCTCCTCGGCTGGAGCGGCCTTCTCCAGGTGATCGCGAAATTCCTCTCTCCCCTGATGCGTCTTATAGGCCTGCCTGGCGAGGCCGCCCTCGTTTTCATATCGGGAGCCCTCCTCAACAACTACTCGGCCATAGCAGTCATGGGTTCGCTTCCTCTCACGGTCAGGGACGCGACCATCCTCGCCATGATGAGTCTCACCGCCCACAACCTGATAGCCGAAACGGCGGTGATGAAGTCGGTTGGCTCCTCCGCCGTGAAAATGGTTCTCCTTCGCGTCGGCACGGCCATCATCGGCGCCTTTGTCCTCAACCTTCTTTTGCCTCGATCCATGGATGGATTAGTATTCTCCCTGGGCATCGATACCGAAAAGTTCGCCTTCCTCCCGATGCTGGGGAATTGGGCTGTCTCGACTCTCAGCCTGGTCGCGAAGATCGTCGTGTACGTCGTCTGCATCATGCTGATGCAGAGCCTTTTTGACGAATTCAAGGTAATCAATCTTCTTTCCAAGATGCTGGCGCCCTTCATGCGGATATTCGGATTGCCCGCCGAAGCCAGCTTCCTGTGGATTGTGGTCAATATCGTCGGATATTCCTATGGAGCGGGGATCATCAAGTCGGAATACGAAGCGGGGAAGATGAAAAAGCAGGATGGCGATCTTTTCAACCATCACGCGGCCATTTCGCATTCGCTTCTTGAGGACACAATCCTCTATTCGGGGATAGGCCTCAGCGTGTTCTGGCTCATGGTTCCGCGACTCATTTTCGCCACGGCCATTGTCTGGCTGGAACGCTTCAGGCGCAACCACTTCAAGAAATCTTTCAAGGTTGGAACGATCTAGCGGCTTCCTCTCCCTCTATCAGGACGGACTCTATCCTCAACCTCTCGTCGCCCTCGTTGAAATGGAAGAGGACGATATTCGCGCTCCTTCCAATTTCGATCTTCCCGGACAGTACCCCCGGGCGTAGAAACTCCGCGGGGTTCCTGGTGCAGAGCCGGATCGCCTCGCTCAGGCTGGCGCCCGTGAAGCGCATAAAATGCGGGATGTCCCAATCCAGGAGATGGCCGGCCCCTGCCAGGAAACCGCTGCCCGCAAGTCCCACATGGCCGTCATCGAAAACCCTGACATCGAGATTGCCCCATCGGTACAGGCCGGGTTCGCTTCCGCCCGGCTGCGAGACATCGCTCACGAGAATAAGCCGATCCACGCCCTTGGCCCGCGCGATTGTCTTCACGACGGCGGGGGGAAGATGGAAGCTGTCGGCGATGATGCTCGCGTGCAGGGTGTCGGCGGCCATCTGTTCCCAGACATAATTCCTGAGCCTTGGCAGGGTCGCGTGGCTGCCGTTTCCCAGATGCGTCGAGAGCCTGCAACCTGCCGCGACGGCCTCCGAAATCTGCTCAGGGGATGCCGCCGTATGGCCAATGGCCGCTATGACGCCCCGTTCCGTCAGCTTCCTTATGAATTCGAGGGCGCCTTTTTTCTCCGGGGCGAGGGTGACGATGCGGATGAGGTCTTCGGCCGCATCCTGCCACTCGAGGAATTCCCCGAAGTCGGGATCGCGGATGCAGGAAAGGTCATGGGCGCCGCGTGGTCCCTCCTCAGCCGAGATAAAGGGACCTTCGAGATGGATGCCGGCTATCGCCGCCCTGATCATCGGCGATTCCCTGCGCGCCCTGGCGATTATCCGAAGGTTCTCGACGATACGCCCGCGGGGACGGGTGACGATAGTAGCCAGGTGCTGGGTTGTGCCTGAAGAGGCGAGGCTCCCTATGATGCTGAGGATGTGGCCGGCGTCCAGGTTTTCGGCGCTGTAGTCGCTGCCCTTGTAGCCGTTGACCTGTATGTCGAAAAAGCCGTGGCTGAGGAAGGGGAGGCCTTGCTCCTGCCCCTGGCGCTGCCCGAGCCCCCGGTCCAGCCCGGGCTTTCCGCTCGTGCCGATCGTGTCGATGGCTTCTATGTTACCTCCGCGAACCCTGATTTCAAGGGTCTTGCCCGACTCGGGATCGATTCCGCGCAGCGTTTTTCCCATCATAGGCGCTTTTTCAGGACGAGCCTGGCCGATGCCATGTCGAGCATGAGGTGGCAGGAGGGGTGGCTGCGCAGGATGGAACA
>JBAQLW010000393.1:0-2726 GCA_049302175.1 Rectinemataceae bacterium | reverse complement strand
GAATAATGCTTATACTCTCCCCCGGGACACAAAAAAGCCAGGATTCCGCTTATGAGGGGCATCGAAGAGTAGACCATTCCAGCCTTGGTAGCGCCAATCCTCTCTATCGACTTGTTTCAGATCACGAAGGCTGTGAGGGCAGCCAGGAGTATGAGGGCGTCACCCGGAGCGAAGGAAATGGTCAGAAGGCTTGAAAGCTTGCCCTTGGTTATCAGGATCAGGACGCCCGAGATGACGAGTGAGATGGAGATGAGGGACATGTTCACGGAAGTAGTACTACGTCCCGCGAAGTAGATGAGGGTGTTGAAAAGGCTGATACCCAAGGCCGCCGTGATGAGGATATAGGGAAAGTGCTTCCGGATATTCCGTATTGGCAGCGTACTATACTGTGGTTATAGTGGCTTCAAGAGGAAAACGCAATGAAAGCCGCCATATTCACCCAGTTCCGCGCCCCCATCGCCATAGCCGAAGTGCCCGACCCCCAGGTTCCCGAGGACGGTGTCGTCCTGGCCGTGGACGCCACGGGTATCTGCAGGAGCGACTGGCATGGCTGGCAGGGACATGATACGGACATAAAGCTTCCCCACGTTCCGGGACATGAACTCGCCGGCACTATCGTCGAGGTGGGGAAAGACATAAAGAACTGGAAGCGCGGCGAGCGCGTCACCATGCCCTTCGTGGCCGGCTGCGGGCACTGCGCCCCCTGCCAGTCGGGCAACCAGCAGGTCTGCGACCACCAGTTCCAGCCCGGCTTCACGCATTGGGGATCCTTCGCCCAGTTCGTCGCCATTCATTACGCCGACATGAACCTCGTCCGCCTCCCGGACGATATGGATTCGGTTTCGGCGGCGAGCCTCGGCTGCCGTTTCGCCACGGCCTTTCGGGCGCTGGAAGCGCAGGCCAGGGTGCGCGCGGGCGACTGGGTCGCCATCCACGGCTGCGGCGGTGTCGGCCTCTCCGCCGTCATGATCGCCAAGGCCATGGGCGCCCGGATCGTCGCGGTGGACATCCAGAAGGAAAAGCTGGACATGGCCAGGCAGCTAGGCGCCGACGCGGTCATCGACAGCCGGGCGACTCCCGACATCGTCGGCGCCATCAAGGACGCCACCGGCGGCGGCGCCCAGGTTTCCATGGATGCCCTCGGCAGCCTCGCCACCTGTTTCAACTCGGTGGCCTGCCTCGCCAAACGGGGGCGGCACGTCCAAGTCGGTCTCATGCTGGGCGACCAGAGTCATCCGGCGATCCCTATGGACCTCGTCGTCGCCCGCGAGCTGGAAATTTACGGCAGCCACGGCATCCAAGCCCACCGCTACGACGTGCTTCTGGGCATGGTCGCCTCAGGCAGCCTCCACCCCGAACGCCTCGTCACCGACCGCTACACCCTGGCCGAAGGCATCGACTTCCTCCAGCGGATGGACCAGTTCCCGGGCACGGGGATACGGGTCATCGACAGGATGTAGTTAAAGACTGGAATTCATGCGGTATAGCGGTTTTTCAAGAACCAAAAAGGAGCCAATTCCCGATTAGTCTTGACTTTTCGGGAATATGTTCCATTTTTGCTATTCTCGCTGCAATCGATGTGAGTAAATATGCGCTTATAGTACAGCTGTCTCAAGCGGTAATTACCGCTTTACCAGCGCCGCCAGCTCGGCGTTGCCCAGTTCGGTCAGCCAGGTTTCGCCCGCGGACACGGCCAAGTCGGCAAGTTCCCTTTTGGCCAACAAGGTCGCGTTGATTTTTTCTTCAAAGCTGTCTTTGGTGATCAGCCTGTGCACGAAAACGTTCTTTCGTTGTCCGATGCGAAAGGCGCGGTCGGTGGCCTGATTCTCCACGGCGGGATTGAACCAGAGGTCATAGTGGATCACCCGGGTGGCTTCGGTCAGATTGAGCCCGAGGCCGCCCGCTTTCAGGCTGATGAGAAAGACGCCCGGTCCCTGAAAAGCCTTGAAACCGTCGATGGCTGCATCCCGCTTGGTCTTGGTCAGCCCGCCGTGAAGAATGAAAGGCTCGACCCCAAGATCGTGCTCGATTACCGTGCGTAAAATCTCCAGCATTTCGACATATTGGCTGAAAACAATAACCTTCTCCCCCGCTTCCATGGCGACATCCAGGATGGCCGCGAGAAGTCGCGCCTTTCCCGAACGCTCGGAGATGGGATCGCTTTCCTTGTCGTAATTGCGCGGATGGTTGCACACTTGTTTCAATGCGGTGATGAGGGCAAGAATGAGCCCTCTGCGCGCGATCCCTTCGCTCTCCTCGATCTTCGCCATGTAGTCGCGCACGACGCTCTCATAGAGAGCTGCCTGCTCCGGCGTCAGGTTAGCGTACTCATCGGTCACGATCTTGTCGGGGAGATCCGCGATGATCGATTTGTCCACTTTCAGCCTGCGCATCAAAAAGGGCGCGGTGATGCAGCGCAATCGCGCAACCTGTTCCGCGGATTTCTCGACTTCTATGGGCTTTCGGTAATCGCGGGCGAAACGATCCAGCGTACGCAAATAGCCGGGCAGTACAAAGTCGAAGATGCTCCAAAGCTCACCCAAATGGTTCTCAACGGGCGTTCCGGACAGGGCAAGCCGTCTGGAAGACTTGACAAGCTTGAGCGCTTTGCTGCGCTTGGTATCGGGGTTCTTGATGAGATGCGCCTCGTCCAGAACAACGAGATCCCACTCACGGTCTTCAAGTTTTTTTTGATCGCGCTGGAAGGTTTCATAGGAGGTGAGTGT
>JBAQLW010000392.1:0-2519 GCA_049302175.1 Rectinemataceae bacterium | reverse complement strand
GAGATCATCGTCGCGATCGAATTCGGGAACGCTGTCAGGCAGCGAGGCCAGCGAAGCACGGTCATCCCTGCCGTCGGCGCCGCCGCCTTTCAGCCAGCTTTTATCGACAAGAAACGCCAGCAGCTCGGCGCCGCGCGACCGCGTGATAAAAAAAGAAACGCCCCCGGTCACGACGAACGTCGGATTCCCGGAGGCATCGAAACGTACGGATTCGATCCGCACCGTACAATATCCTTTTTAGCGCTTGGAGAACTGGAACCTTCTGCGCGCTCCCCTCTGGCCGTACTTCTTGCGTTCGACCATCCTCGAGTCGCGGGTAAGGAGACCGCTGGCCCTCAGGGCCGCATGGTTCGTGGGATCCACCTGGCCAAGAGCTCGGGCGATGCCGTGCGAGCAGGCGCCAGCTTGGCCATTCACGCCGCCGCCGACAACGCTGATCACGATATCGTATTTATTCTCGCTGGCTGTCACGACAAGGGGCTTCCTCACCGAGGCGAGGAGTTCCGCCACCTTGAAGTACTGGCCGGCTTCCATCTCATTGACGAGGAGCTTGCCTGTGCCTTCGCGGAGGAAGACACGGGCGACAGCGCATTTTCTTCTACCGGTGCCGATTCCAAGATTTCTGACCATTACATACCCCTTCTGTTCACAGGTCGATGGCGACCGGTGCTTGGGCCGCATGCGGATGCTGGGAACCAGCATAGATCTTCGCGTTTTTATAGAGCTTGCGGCCCAGAGGCCCCTTGGGAAGCATGCCGCGGACAGCCAGCTCGAGCGGGGCGACAGGATCGCGCTCGATGAGCTCGCGGAAGGTGAAATCCTTGAGCCCTCCGGGGAAACCGCTGTGCTTGTAGTACATCTTGTTCTGGCGTTTTCTGCCCGTGATCGCCACTTTTTCGGCATTCACTATCACGACGAAATCGCCTGTTTCCTGGCTGGGAGTATAGGTCGGCTTGTTCTTGCCGCGGAGCACGTAGGCGACTTTGGCGGCCACGCGGCCGAGAGGCTTGCCCTCTGCGTCGATAACGTACCACTTACGTTCAGCGGTAGCGGAAGTAACGAAAATGGTCTTCATCAAAGTATACCTTTACCTTATTCCTGTAGTTTTCATACAATGCGCGTGGCATATTCCCACATTATGGAGAATGTGTCAAGGTCAGTTCATCACTCCTGCTTGGCTTCGGGTTTTTCCTCGGATTTTTCCTCGGCCTTGGCCTCTTCCCGCTCTTCCTTCTCGGCTTCTTTCTTGTCCTTGATGTCCGCCACACCGATGAGTATGGCCACGGCGCCGATCAGCACGGCGAGCACGGGGATGGAACCCCTCAGAAATGCGAGCACATCGCCCCACCAGCCCAGTAATCCGGGAAGGCACATGAGAACCGAAGCGACAACGAGGACGATACCTACAGCGAGAGCTACCATTTCAATCTCCTTTTTGTCAGTACAACGCCCGACCGGAAGCCAAGGCTACAAGGCCCATTATAGCAAGAACGGCATCGCATAGCAATATTTTCCGGCAGTTGTCAATTCAGCCCATTGCGGTTATAAAGAGTCCCATGATCGCTCCTGGTTCACTCGTCCTTTTCAAGACGCAGCTGGCGCGCATCGCCTCCTGCGCCGAAGGCAGGCTCCTCCTGGAGCTTGAATCGGGCGAGACCATGAAGGTGCGGGAAAAGGATATCAGCCTTCTCCATCCGGGACCAGTGAACCGCATCCCCGCCGTCATCGAGGATGGGGACTTCGTCACGGCCCACGCGATGCTCGCCACCGATCATGAAGGCCGCGATCCCATACCTACAACATGGAAGGAACTCTCCGAGCTTGTCTTCGGGGAATTCAGTCCCCAGGCGGCCGCGGCATGCGCTCGCCATGCCGTGGCTGGAGAACTTTTCCGCATCGGCGAGACTGGTCCCTTCGCACAGAGCTTCGATGAGATCGACCGCATCAGGAAGAAAGACGAGGATAAGCGGCTGGAAAACCAACGAAAAGCCTCCTTCATCGCAGCGCTGCGGGAAGCCATCTGGCGGAAGAAAGACGGGAGCCTCAGACTGAACCAGGAATTTTCCCGTTTCATAGCTGAGCTTGAATCATACGCTCTCGGTTCGGGCGAACGATGTCCCCTTGCCGCCGAAGCAGGCATCCATGAAAGCCGCGAATCGGTGCATCAGGCTCTCATCGATTCCGGTCTCTGGCCGCCGTCGGTCAATCCATGGCCCGCGAGGGCGGGATGCGCGCTTTGGCCTCCCAAACTCGACTTTCCGGAAGTAGAGAGAACCGATAGGGCTATGGAAAGGCGGGACCTGCGCCACCTCGAATCGTTTGCCATCGACAACGCCTGGTCCACCGACCCCGATGACGCCATAGCCTTTGGCGAGGGCCTAGTCTGGGTCCATGTCGCCGATCCGGCGGCCTTCATCGCCCCGTCTTCTCCCGTCGATGCCGAAGCCCTCTCCCGCGGGGCCACCCTCTACCTCCCCGAAAAGATCGTGCCCATGCTTCCCGAAGGCACGATACAGAGG
>JBAQLW010000391.1:0-6936 GCA_049302175.1 Rectinemataceae bacterium | reverse complement strand
CTCCTTGATCGCGTAGTAGAAGGCGCCTGCCTTGAAGGGCTTGATTTCCTGGCAGAGGAGGAAGCATTCGCCTTCCGAGTAGAAAAAAACGCTCCCTCGTACCTTGATCGCGGCGTCCATGGCCTCGTCGATATCGCCCAACCTGGCCAGGTCGGTGGGGATGGGGATGCCCCCGAGAAGGCGCACAAAGTTTCCGAGGTAGGGCGCCATCACGGTTGCTTCGATCATCGTGAACCAGGTGAGGCGGGGCTGTATGGCTAAGCCATGGAGGAGACTATCCAGGGGAAGGGAGTGGTTGGCCACGAAGATGATAGGCCGTTCCGTGTTTTCCGCGGCGGCGAGATTTTCCCTGCCTAGTACGCTGTAGCGGTACAATAGCCTGACGAGTGGCCAGCCCGCTATCGCGACGAGGCGAAGCAGCGCGTTCGACGCCGCGAGAAAGAGCGGCTCAGTGTGTATAAGGAGATCGCCTCGTCGGTATGGCATTTTACTTCACCATCCTGCCCTTCCATTCTACGGCCTTGCCGTCCTTGAAGAGCCGGTAGGCTCTCCAGGCCGTGGAGAGCACGTTGACGAGGATGACAGGATAGATGAAGGGGATGTACCAGGGGAGCATCCGCTCCAGGGCGACGAATCCCCAGGCGTAGATGATGGCGAGGCAACTGAGCCTGAAGTAGGGCTGAGCGGCCATCAGGGCGGCTGGCAACCACATGGATCCGAGGATGGGGATGAAAAAGACGAGGGGTACGGCAATCGTGGCCGCCGTGAGGATGAGATTGTTCTTGTTGAAATAGTCGTAAACGTTCTTTGAGAAACCTTTGATGGCGCTTTTGTAATCTTTGTACATGCGACAGGAGATTTCTTCCTTGAGGTCGGCGAAGACGGCACGACCGCCATGCTTTTTCACGAGGCGCACGATGCGGATGTCCTCCGAAACCTGGTTCTTCACCGCTTGATAGCCGCCTGAGGCCACATAGTTCGATGTCCTGAAGAGCATGACCTGGCCGATGGCGTGGGATACAATAGGGGCTTTGACGATGTGGATGAGCCAGAGGGGCATGGCCACCATCGAAAGGAGGTAAAGGGCTGGAACGACCATGGCTTCCCCGAAGCCGCCGATCTTGTGGCGTACATAGCCCGATACGAAGTCGGCCTTGAAATGATCGGCGATACCCATGAGTTTGCTCACGCTGTCCTTTCCGTGGATGGTGTCGGCGTCGGTGAAACAAAGCCAGACGCCCGACGCGTTTTCGGAAAGACGCTGCATGGCGTGAGGCTTTCCGTACCAGCCTGTCTCGAGATGGCCCGATATGATTTTCAGCCGATCGGGGTGCTCGCTGGCGTAGCGGGCGAGTATCCTGGCCGTTCCGTCGGTGGAATCGTCGTCGTAGACGATTATCTCGTAGTTGTCGTAGGTCTGGACGAGGAGTGAATCGAGGCAGTCGGCGATGTGGGTTTCCTCGTCGCGCGCGGGGATGAGGACGCTTACAAGAGGGCCGGAACGCTGAGGGCGCACGAGATTCGTATGGAGCATCCAGGCTCCGTTGAGGCCCGTGACTATGAGAATGTAGACGCCCGCGACGGCCGTAAAGACCGCGTAGATGGTGACGATGGCGGCAAAACTCATTGGATTGCCTTGTCGCGTTCGCGCAGGGCCTGGATGTTGTGAGGGTAGAGTTCAAGGGCAGCCGTGAACCAGCGTAAGGCATCGGCTTTGCGACCCAGCTTCGCGGCGGCAGTGCCGAGGCACATCCATATATCGAAGAGCTCGTCTTTCGCGAGGTTTGAGCCATGGGCGGCAAGGTAGGGGCTCAGTTCCTCGATAGCTTCCTTGGGTCTGCCGCCGAAAACGGCCGGAGGATAGGCTTTGGCGGCGGAGAGGGTTATGGTGGCGCCGGCATGGTCAGGTTCCATGGCGAGGATTTTCTTCGCGTACTGGGAAATTTTCGGGCCATTGGCGATGAGAAAACCCATGTCCTTGAGGAGACAGAGTTCGGAGAGGGGCTTGGTGAGGGCCATGAGCCCGGAAGTGTGCTCTCCCGATTCCATCGAGAGGCGGGCGTATTCGATAGCCGTCTCGAAATGGGGAATAGCCTTCTTTTTATCGCCGGATTCGTTCCATGACCGCGCGACGAAGTATTCCATCCGCGAGAGGCTTAGGGCTCTGTCGATCGTGTCGAGAAGGGGTGACTGCGCCGCCTTCGCGAGGCTTTGGGCGAGGGCTTCCACTTCGCCGGGCGGGCGGCTGTCGTAGACGGCGTCCCTGAGGACCTCGAGAGAGGCAGCGACGCTGGCGAGTGCGGCAGAGGCGGCTGCGCTGGGGTCCGCCTCCGCGTGAGCGTTTGGGGGAAAGAGGATCGCGAACGCGAGGACGAGTGGAGCGATGTTGGGCCAGACGCTTTTCATCCCGTACAGAGTAAGGCCCGGCTATGCGATAGTCAATCGAGCCGGCAGCGCTGCCCCTGTCTGCCGCTGGAGGCATGCCTCCACGTTGCCGATGCTTGCGCCCGTCGCCAGGAAGCCTTACAGTGAACGCGGGGAGAATTGAATATGTGCGATACTCTCTATTGTGCGGCCGCGGGTTCGTTTTTCGGCAAGAATTCGGACAGGCAGCCTGACGAACCGCAGTCGATCTGCGTGGTACCGCGCCGGACTCCTTCCGAAAAGGCTACGATTGGCGGCAAGAGCTACACGTTGAGCGACGCGGGCTTAGGTTTTGTTCTCTCGAAGCCCTCGTGGATGGCTGGCGGCGAGATGGGTGTGAACGAAAAGGGCGTCGCCATTGGCAATGAGGCTGTCTTTTCCCGCTTCAAGCCGGCCAAGGACGGCGTCCTTGGCATGGACATCCTGCGCGCGGCCCTGGGCACCTCCACTACAGCCAAGGCCGCCGTCGACTTCATCTGCGCCTTTGTCGAAAAATTCGACCAGGGCGGGAATGGTTCCATGCGCGGTTCCCTCTACTACGACAACAGTTTCATCATCTCCGATCCCCATGGAGCCTTCATCCTCGAGACGGCGGGGCGGCGCTGGGGCTGGCGCGCCATCGAGGGGCGCGATGCCATCTCCAACGCCTATAGCATCGAGGAGGATTACAAGCGCCTCGACACCCAGACGCGCAAGGAAATCGCGCCCGTCAACGAGCGGGCAGCCTGTTCGGACGAGGCCGACCCCGGCCGCAAGGGCGAAAAGGAATCCTTCAAGGCACGCATGGAGAACAGGTTCTACCTCAGGTTCTCGAAGGGCGAGGAACGCAGGGCTCTGTCCCTTTCGCTGCTCGATGCATTCCAGGCTGGCGCCGACAAGGCGGCTCCTATACTCGAATTTCTCGACATACTGCGCTCCCATGGCCCCTACGATCCGCGCCACCCCTGGAAAAATCACATGAAAAGCCTCTGTGTGCACGCGGGGGGAATTCCCGCCACGGCGACGACAGCTTCCTTCGTCGTGGAATATCGCGGCGCCGATTCGGCCATCCTTTGGTTCACGGGCACTTCATACCCCTGCCGGTCGCTCTACAAGCCCATGCTTCTCGTCAAGGGCGAATTCATCCCGCTCTGGGCCGACTACGATTACGCCGAAGGATCGGCCAAGTCCGAAGCCTACTGGCGGAGATGGAAAAAATGGCTCAAAACCTCACGCGCCTACCTGCGCGCCGGGGACGAATCCTTCGGCGCCGGGATCGGCCAGGCGCAGGAGTCCCTCGCCATGATCGCGAACAAGGCGCTTTCAGATATCGCCGCGTTGGGCGACCTCGCTTCACTTCCCGTGCTCAGGCAGGAAGCGGGCGCCGTCATCGCCGGTTGGGAGAAAGACATAGGGTTCTGATTTCACGGGGGGTGCAATCGATGCGGCGGCGTCGGTCCGGTGTTGTTCTCGTAATCATCGCGGCATTCGTTTTCTGCGTGCTGTCTTTTGTCGCCTGGAAATTGGCTTACGACGCGAGGCCGACGGTTAGCGAACGTTGGGCGCTCTATGTTGAAAATCTTCAGCCAGAGAGCCGTATCGTCGTGCTGTCGTCTTCGCAGCGTTATGCGGCATCAAAAGAATTCGCCGCCAAACTATTAGCTATCGTGAAGGTTAAAGCGTCCATAGAATTGTCGGCGTGGGCCGATGTTTTCTACTACATCGACGCCGGCGACCCTTCTCGGTGGTCCATAGCCTGGGACAGGAAATCGCGATCGCTCACCCTGGGAGCGCCGGAACCAGACTGCCTTCCGCCCGCCGTACGCACCGACACCATCGAAATAAGCGTCAAAGGCTCCAATCTAATGACGAAGACTCTGTTCAGGCTGAAGGAAGAGGCCGCCAAGATGGAGGACGAACTGTCGGCCGATCTCCTCGACCGCGCCCGCGCGTCGCTGTCGGACAAGGCAGTGCGCGCGGGCGTCAGGGAGGGCCTCGCGGGCATCGGCCGCTCCTTCTGCGTGGCCGTTATGGGCGTCGCGCCGAACGATGTGGTCGTCAGGCTGGCGGGGGATCCTTGAGCGAAATGCTCCTCCATGCACACACGTTCATTCCCTTATAGGAGAACTGCTCGATCCCATCATAGACGACAGTCAGACGCTTCGGAGGCAGGTCGGCTAACTTTGACCATCGTTCCAGCCCTGCGCTCAATTCACCTCTGAAAGTTCCAGTACTCTTAATTTCGATTGCACTGAGCTCGGCGCCTCGCTCGACGAGGAGATCGACTTCGCCTGAACTAGCGGCATGCCAGAAAGAGAAGCGCTCTCCTGTACCCTTGGCCTCTGCATGTTTCACAATGTCGGAAATCACCATCGTTTCGAAAAGATGCCCACGCAAAGGATGAGCGGCGATTTGGTTCGGATCCCTGATTCCCATGAGCCAGGCGGCGAGACCGGAATCGTAAAAATAGAGCTTTGGGCTTTTCACAATCCGTTTTCGGTAGTTTTCGTGGAATGGCTGCAGTTCGAATACGATGAAGCTCTGCTCAAGGACGGACAACCAACTGCGTGCTGTGGTGTGTGTTGTTCCCGCGTCGCGCGCAAGGTCCGAAAGGTTGAGTATCTGCCCGCTTCTGCCCGCGCAAAGCGAAAGGAATCTTCGGAATGAAGACAGATCCTTCACGTTGATCAGTCGATTCAGGTCTCGCTCGAGATAGAGCGCCACATATTGTTCATACCAGTCGGCAGAACTGAAAGGTCTATCATAGAGGGGAGGATACCAGCCTCTTTGCATCAACGTGTCGGTAGTCGATCCGCGGAAAAGCTCGTTTCCTGCAAGTTCTTCGGTGAAAAATGGAAAAAGCCGTGCGTACGCGGCCCTGCCTGCCAACGATTGTGAAGTCTCCTGCTTTAGGCGCGGTTGGTCGCTGCCTGTAAGAATCCACCTGCCAGGCTTCGGATCTTCATCGATTATAGCCTGAAGCCAGCGGGAAAGTTCAGGAAAACGCTGGGCTTCGTCGATAACCGCTCCCGAATCGCGCAAAGAGTAGAGCAAGCCCCGAGGGTCACTGCTCATCCTTTCCCAGGTGTCGGGAAATTCCAGATTCAAATAGGGTTTTTCGGGGAAAAGGGCTTTAGCGAGCGTCGTCTTTCCGGATTGTCGCGGGCCAATGATAACAACGGTGGGAAATTGGGAAGCAAGGTTTAGGATCCTGTATTTGGCGAGTCTTTCAATCATACATAAAGTATACATCTGCGACTTTGTTTCTGCAAGTTGAAAGTTAAACTTTCAGATTGCAGAAAGGAGCCTGTTTCGAGGGTGGATGCCGCGATCCATAAGTCATTCGTTGGGATTGGCTTTCCTTTCGCCCGGAGTGTGGAATAGGTTTCAGAATAGAATATAGCGGTTTCTTCACCGATAGGGGTGATGATGATTTCTCCCTCGCCGCGCTTGAATCCTGAATAGGCGTTCGTGTCCAACATTATGCGCATAATGCTTCCTTGCTTTATCGGGAAGTCGGCTTCTCAGCCGCCCACAGAGCTTCATCGATTTCTTCGAATTCTGCGGTTTTGCGCTCGAAAGCAGCCGCTTCTTCCTCGGACCAGGTGCCGGCGAGGTGATCCAGGTCGTCATGGCGACGGCACGACCTGCCAGTGTCGAGGAGTTTTTCGCGAAGGGTTTCGAGGATAAGCCGGTTGATGCTCACTCCGCGCTGCTTGCTGGTTTTCTTCAGGGCGAGGGCGAGATCGTCATCGCAACCACGGAGGGTTACATTTTTCATGAACGCCTCCATCAAAAAATGATATCATACTGTATCGTCGAACTATTGCACTATCGGCTTCAGCGCCTCGTCGATTTTCGCGAGGATGGCGGGCGTGAGCTTGGGCAGAACCTCGAGAGCCCCCAGGTTTTCGACGAGCTGCTCGCGTTTCGAGGCGCCGGTGATCACCGTGGAGACGTTGGGGTTGCGCGCGACCCAGGCTATGCCCATCTGGCCCATGGTGCAGCCGAGTTCGGCGGCTATGGGCTCGAGCTTGGCCACGGAGGCGATGAATGTGTCATTCATATAACGGCTGGAGAGCCAGTCGTAGCCGGGCAGGGCGAAGCGCGAGCCGGCGGGAATGCCGTTCTTGTACTTGCCGGTGAGAAAGCCCGCGGCGAGGGGGCTGAAGGTGGTGAGACCGAGGCCGATGCCCTCGTAGAGACGGGCGAATTCCTTCTCCACCTTGGAGCGGGTGATCATGTTGTAGCTCGGCTGCTCCATCTGCGGCCTATGGAGGTTGCGCTTGTCGGCGATCTGCCAGGCTTCGCGGATCTGCTCCGCCGACCATTCGCTCGTGCCCCAGTAGAATGCCTTGCCCGCCGAAACGATGTCGCTCATCGCGCGGACGGTCTCCTCCATGGGGGTCTCGGAGTCGGGGCGATGGCAGAAGACGAAATCGACATGGTTCATGCCGAGGCGCTCGAGCGAGCCGTCCATGGCTTCGAGCAGATATTTGCGGTTGAGGGTGTTCTTTTCGTTCGGGCCGTCAT
>JBAQLW010000390.1:0-1517 GCA_049302175.1 Rectinemataceae bacterium | reverse complement strand
ACCCTCCTGTTCACGCGCTTCGACATGAGACTCCTGTTCTCCGACACCATCCTCACCGGCGGAGATTCGGCCTCGTGGTATCAGGTTCTCGCGACGCTGAAAAATGATTTTCTTCCCAGGGGCAGGCTTTTCGGTTTCAGCCAGGCAAATTTCTTCGGCTACCTCGAGGGGCAGCACTATTTCATCCTCCCCTTTCTGACTGCGGCTCTTATCGGCTTCGTCGCCCCCTTGACCGTAGCGCTGAAAATCGCCACGGTCGCCGGTGGGTTTGCCCTACCGGCGACAATGTTCGTGGCCGCCTCGAGCATCTCTGGCAGGAAGCGAGCCGGAGCCTTGGCCTCCGCTTCGAGCCTTCTCTTCCTTTTCAACGAATCCTACACGATCTTCGGCGGCAACTGGCTTTCCACCTTCGCGGGAGAATTCTGCTTTTCCTGGGCTATAGCCCTCCTCCCTCTCTTCTTCGCCTCGGTTGTCGCCGACATGAGCGACGAAAATCGCAAGGGTATCCTTTCGGGTTTTCTCCTAGGTCTTATTGGACTTTCCCATTTTTTCGTCTTCATGCCCGCCTTCTTCCTGCCTTTCCTGGCCGCCTTTCCCGCCCTGCCGAGCCTCCTCAAAAAAAAAGGGAGAGGTCGATACCGCTCGGCGCGCCGCTCCGATGCCGAAGCCACCCTCAGAATCCTTGTCACCTATGGCCTCGCCATCCTGGTCATGGCCTTCTGGCTGCTTCCCATGGCTGCCACGAGGATATGGGCCCAACCTATCAGCATCATCTGGAACTTCTCTTCGCTCAAGGATTTCGCAAGACAGACCCTCGCATGGGTGTGGGCTCCTCTGGGCTTCGTCTTTGCCTGGGCTTTGCTCTCTGGAAAAATATCCCGCGATAAGCGTCGATTCCTTGGCCTCACGCTCTACGCCCTGGCCGCATGCGCCTTTCTCTTTTTCGCCGCTCCTGGCCTCGGCATGCCCGATATCCGCTTTATCCCCTCAGCCCTTCTCATTTGCGCCCTGGGCGCATCCATCCTCGGGGAGAGCTTCCTCGCCCGCCTCGAGCGTGGCGAACCTGGACTATTCGCCTCCTCCATCCCTTCGCTGACTGTCCTAGCCCTCGCGATAGCCGCCTGCGCGGGCGCCGCAGCCATGGCGAAGAACGCGCCGGCCTGGTTCAGATGGAACTATTCGGGCTATGAAGCCAAGCGTGAATGGTCAGCGATTGAAGCCCTGGGCGAGACATATAGGGGAACCCCTGATGATGGACGGTTTCTCTGGGAAAAACAGGACCAGCGCGACAACAGCGACTTCGGCTCCGAGCGCGGATTCGAAAACCTCTCCCTCTTCACAGGACATCCCACATCGGAAGGGATACACTACGGCTCAAGCATGATGGCGAGGGCGGTAACCTATCTGCAGAGCAGCTACTCGCCCAACCCCGTCGATCCCGAGGCAGAACGCATCTACTCGGAGATCGACCCTCAATCGTGGCCGGCACGGTTCTCACTCCTCAACGCCCGTTATAT
>JBAQLW010000389.1:0-5086 GCA_049302175.1 Rectinemataceae bacterium | reverse complement strand
GAAGCCGATGCCGCGCATGCAAGGCTGTCGTTACGGTGTTGCCCGACGGCTCGATCGAGCTGGGCTGAAGAGCGCTCCATTTGTACCCGGGTGTTTCCCGCCGGGTTCCATATCCCAAAGGAGGGAGAACCATGCAAGGGTTGTCCAAAGTCGAAGCATTCCTCATCGATCTGGATATTTCCTACCAGGAAGTGTCGAAAGGAGCCTGGCTCATCGAGGATGAAGCCAAGGGTCTGCCCAAGATGGTGGTGAACCATACCGATCCTATCGTCGTCCTGCGCGCAAACGTGATGCCGGTGCCCACGAAGAAGCGCGAGGAACTATTTTCCACCCTGCTCCGACTCAACGGCAGCGACTTTCTCCATGGAGCTTATGCGCTCGATGGCGATGAAGTCGTCGCGCTGGATACTCTGGAATACGATACTATGGACAAGAACGAACTCAGAGCTTCCATCGAAGCGATGGCCTTCGCCTTGAGCCAGCATTACCCCTTGCTTTCGAAGTTCGCAGCCAAGAAGGAGGAATAACATATGGGTATCTTTGACAGGTTGAAGACAGTCATCTCTTCGAATATGAACGAACTCATAGCGAAGGCGGAAAATCCCGAAAAGATGCTCAATCAGATGATAATCGACATGAACGAGCAGCTTATCGAGTCCAAAAAGGCGGTGGCTATGGCCATAGCCGACGAGAAGCGGCTGGAACGCGATGTCGTGGAGAATAAAGCCAAGGCCGAGGAGTGGGAAAAGAAAGCCATGCTCGCCGTCCGTGCTGGAAGGGACGATCTCGCCAAGGAAGCTCTCCTGCGGAAACAGGAGCATGAATCCTATGTCGGCCAGCTGGGTACCCAATGGCAGGCGCAGAAGGAATCCGTCGAGAAGCTCAAAGTATCCCTGCGCGACGTGCAGACGAAAATCGAGGAAGCTTCCCGCAAGAAGAACATCCTCATAGCCCGGGCCAAGCGCGCCGAAGCCCAGGACAAGATCAACAAGACGATGTCCTCTCTCCAGGGCAACAAGAGCGCCTTCGACACCTTCGACCGCATGGCGAAGAAAATCGATGAGCTCGAAGCCAGGACGGAGGCCCAGAAAGAACTCGAGGACGCGTCGAGCGGCGCGACGCTCGAGAAGCAGTTCGCGGCACTTGAGTCATCGCCCATGGCGGCCGACTCCCTGCTCGAGGACTTGAAGCGCAAGATGCTCACCGCGGACGCGGGATCAGCAAGCGATTCCCAGGATGCCGCTCAGTGAGCGCCGCTCCCTGAGCGCGGCTCCCTTACGGCAGAAAGTCGCCCATGGTGCGGTCGTGAAAATCCTGCCCATGAAGATCCTTCTCGTCGTACGGGGAGGATCTTCGTTTTTCGGACCTATCGATGATAGAGGTATAACCGCCCATGCCCCGTCCTCCCTTTTCACCTATCAGGAAACCGAAGACCTCAGGCCGCTGTTCATTTCCGGGAATGCCGAGGAAGAAGTCCTGTACGCGGTTTGCGTCCTTCCCGCCTCGCTTTTTCTGGAAACGAAGCCTTTTTCGATGCCTGTTCCGGCGATCGTCTACGGGGGTAGCGATATGGCTTGGTCTTGCTTTGAGGCTGGAGCATTCGATTTTATGCTGGAAGGCTGGACCCTGATGGAGTTGGAAGCCCGGCTGTACCGCCTGTTCAGCCCCGCCGTCTATTGTCAGGATGGCATTCTCGCGCTCAGGGGCAGGACTCTGGCCTGGTGGAACAGTGGACATGGTGATTCGCCGAAAATGGTCATGCTGACTCATGGAGAGGCTGAACTTCTCCGCTGCCTCCTGGCGCGGCGAGGAAGGATAGCAGCTGTGGACAATCTCCGAAGCCTTCCGCCCGGTTCGTCTGGGAGGACAAGAGCCCTCTCGATGCGGGTATCGAGGCTGAAAGCCAAACTCTCAGGACTCCGTGAGGGGCTGGGCACGAATATCGAGGCGGTTCGGGGTGTGGGCTATCTGTGGATACATCGTTGAAAAGCTGTGGAAATCCTGTGCGCTGTCTTGAAGCCCGCGGATTAGCATCCGGATTCGCTTTCAGCAGTCCTCGCTTCTGTTTATATGGGCGCCAAGCTTCTTCAGACGCTCGGTGAGCTTCTCATACCCCCTCTCGATCTGGTAGACATTCTGGATTGTGCTGACGCCGTCGGCGCAGAGGGCGGCGATGACCATCGCCATGCCCGCGCGCACGTCGGGCGAGACCAGGAGGGCGCCCGAGAGGCGCGCGGGCCCCGATACGACAGCCCTGTGAGGGTCGCAGAGAACGATGCGGGCTCCCATGCCTATCAGTTTGTCCACAAAGAACATGCGCGATTCGAACATCTTCTCGTGAATGAGGGCTGTGCCTTCGGTCTGCGTGGCGACAACGGTCATAATCGATGTGAGGTCGGGCGGAAATCCCGGCCAGGGGGAATCGTCGATCTTGGGAATCTGGCCGCCCAGATCGGGCGATACCTTCATGAGTTGGGTAGAGGGGACAAAAAGACTGTTGCCCTTCACTTCCCACGAGATGCCCAGCCTCCCGAAGCCTACCTTGAGGGGGGGCAGATCGTCCTGGTCGATGCCGTCTATCGTTATTTCGCCGTGGGTGACGGCCGCCAAGCCTATGAAGGATCCGATCTCCATATAGTCGGGGCCAATCCTGTAATCGACGCCTTTGAGTTCCGAAACTCCCTCGATAATGAGCATGTTGGAGCCAACGCCCTGGATGCGGGCGCCCATGGCGTTCAGCATGAGGCAGAGGTCTTCCACGTGGGGTTCCGATGCCGCGTTCCTCAAAACCGTTCTGCCTTCGGCGAGGACGGCGGCCATGATGGCGTTCTCCGTGCCCGTGACCGAGGCTTCGTCGAGGAAGATGTGCGCTCCCACGAGTTTGGGAGCGGAAAAGCGAAGGACGCCATCCATGGTTATGCGGGCGCCCAGTTCCTGGAGGGCGAGAAGATGGGTATCGATGCGCCTTCGACCTATCGTGTCGCCACCGGGGGGAGGCAATATGGCTTGGCCGTACCGGGCCAGAAGCGGGCCGGCGAAAAGAATGGAAGCCCTGACCTTGCGCGACTGCTCGGCGGGCACATCCTGACGGGTTATTGTGGAAGGATCGATCATCCATTCGTTGGGGCCGAGATGATCCACTTTGGCGCCGAGGTGCTTGAGCACCTCGATCATCACCGCCACATCTTCTATCTCGGGAATATTCCTGAGGGTGACGGAACCACTGGCGAGTACCGATGCCGCGAGGCAGGGGAGGGCCGCGTTCTTGTTGCCCGACGCGACCACTCTCCCTTTGACGGGGTAACCGCCTTCGACGATGTACTTGTACATGGAGGTACTGTATGGTCTGTTATTCTTTTGGTCAACCGATATTTCCGGTACTTACACGCGCTATACCTATTCGCTATAGTTACAGCCATGAATCCTGTGGAAAGACGGGGGTGGACAGGCCCGGAATATGAATCCGCCCTCCTCGAGATCTCGGTCCGGCTGATAGCCCTCTCGAAGCTGGTGGACACAGGATTGGAGCCTCTCTCCTTCGAGGCCATCGAAAAGGCCGTTCGATTGGGCGCTGACCTTGTCGGGACTTCATCCAACTGTCAGCCTCCCTCCCTCCTTCCCTTGTCGCGGATACTCTCTCTTCTCGGCCGGGCTATCAAGGCATTCGACAGCAAGGCTGTAGCCTCGGCAGGCCCGGCCGCGGCCGCAGCCATCGAAGCGGTCAGGAGCCTTGTCGTCGCCATGGGCAAGGAGAGGGTTTGGGACAATCCCATGTCCAACCTCGCTTTGGGCGAAATCCTTCCCCCTGAAAAGCTTTCACAGGCTAAGCCGGGCAGGATACTGCTCGCGCTGGCGCCGGAGATCGTCGAAAAAGTGGCTCCGATCCTGAACCGCTTCGGGCACAGCGTAGTCATCGCCCGATCGGCGGATGATGTGTTTTCCACCTTCGGCTTTTCCGCGGATCCGGATGCCGTCGGGAAAGGAGAGGAGCCGGTCCTGGTCATCCGGCACGCGGCCGGGCAACATGTGGCTTCATATTCGCTTTCAAGACAATCGGCCTATTCCTCGACCGCTTACGCATCCTTGCCCGATGTCCTCATCGGTGACATGTTCTCCGCCGGCTTCGCCGGCTTTGAGCTCCAGGAATTCCTGAAGGCGTGCGCGGAGTTCATCGATACGAGGATGATAGTGCTCGCGCCCTTCGCGGAGTCGAAATGTACCGCACGTGTCATCCAATTGGGCGCGGACGGTTACTTCAGCCTGGATGTCGAACCTTCGGTCCTTCTCGCGAGGATTGAATCGAGCATCGAAAGGAGAAGACTGAGGGCGAAGCGAAGACTCTATATGGCGGCCCTCACCCGTGCAAGGGAGGCTCTCGAGGAAGAATTGAGGCGTGGGGCTGATTATGTACGCTGTCTCCTACCCGGGAAGATCTCGAGCGCCACCTTGTCCACCGATTGGGCTTTCATACCCTCGGCCGGCCTGGGCGGCGATCTTTTCGGCTATCACAGGCTTGGCGACGGCCGGATGGTGCTTTTCATGATAGATGTCAGTGGGCATGGCGTACAGTCAGCCCTCTACTCGGTGACCATCTTCGACGTGCTCCGCACCGAGGGGCTAAAAAATGTCGATTTCGGCGATCCGGCTTCCGTGCTGCGCGGCCTCAACCATGCCTTCCGCATGGAAGAGCGCAACAATATGCTGTTCACTCTCTGGTATGGGGTCTGGGATGAGACGACGCGAATCCTCACCCACGCATCGGCGGGAAGCCCGCCGGCGGTGCTGATCGTCGAGGGTGGAGGCGCTGTGGAGCTCAAGGCCGAAGGGACGGTGGCCGGCGCCGACCCCGACGCCCTCTACCAAAAACTCGATATCTGGGTGCCTAAAGTCTCTCGGCTCTTTCTTTTCTCGGACGGGATCTATGAATTCCCGGCTGGAGAGGGTCGCATACTGGGATTGGAAGCCTTTATTCAGCTGTTGGAGCGGACGGCTTCGGAAGTTCCCCGCGGCGATGCCAGCGTCGAGCCGATTCTGGAAAAACTGGGCCGGCTCTCCGCGGCGAATCATTTTCAGGATGACATCTCTC
>JBAQLW010000388.1:0-2875 GCA_049302175.1 Rectinemataceae bacterium | reverse complement strand
TTCGAATACCTGGGGCTATAATCCCGCGAACGCGACGAGGTACCCGAAGCCGATGCGCTGGCCGAGCATCCTCGCCTCCGCCCTGGAGGCAAGCGCGCCCGGCGGCTACGAGGTCATTCCAGAAGGGCAGAATGGACGCACCACCGTGTGGGAAGATCCAGTCGGCCAGAAAAATGGTTCGTCCTACCTGCTGCCCTGCCTTGAAACGCACAAACCGGTGGATCTCGTGATCATCATGCTCGGCACAAACGACCTGAAGCACCGATTCGGAGTCTCCAGCTATGACGTGGCAAGGGGCTTGGCCTGGCTGGTTCAAATGGTGCGAACTTCCGAGTTCGGTACGGACAACGCCGCTCCCGCCGTTCTGGTAGTCGCTCCGCCGCCCTTCGCGACCCTGGGCGACTTTTCCCAGGATTTTGAGGGCGGTGCCGAAAAATCGCAGACCCTCGGACGGGACAGCGCCGCCCAGGCCGCCCTCAAAGGCTTTCCCTTCTTCGACGCGGGAACCGTTATCCGGTCGAGCGAACGCGATGGCATTCACCTGGAACCCGAAGAGCATGAAAAGCTCGGCCGGGCCCTGGCGCGGCTTGTGGTCGAGCTGATCTGAATATTGTCCTCAAGTAGCCTTCTCTGGATTGGAGCGCGAGGCGACGGGGTAGTTGCCGTCGCCGATAAGCACTTGGGAAAAATGCCCGGAGCGCGCGAGCGCGGAGAGGATCTCGGGGTGGAGCAGTTTTGTTTTCAGCATATCAGGCCATGTAGACGCCGCCATTGATGTCGATGGTGGCGCCGGTTATAAAGCCGTCGTGTGGATGGCATCGTCGGTCCTCTTCCTGGTGGGCTCGCCATCGTCAACTGCATCGAATCGATGTTTTTCGGCGGTGTATCAGGCTCGGCGGTGGCCGGGAGCGTATCGGTAGGCCGCCTTTCAGGCAAAGCGTTCGCATAATAATAGACGGTATATTCGCGCTCATATCGGCTCTCATCATCGTCGTGGGAATCGCGGCGGGCATCTTCACGGCCACGGAGGCTTCAGCCGTATCCGTCATGTATGCCGCGTTCCTGGGCTTCGTGTTCTACAAAGGCTCAAGTTCAAAGATCTCTGGCCTATCCTGATGGAGTCGGTCAAGACGACGGCCATCGTTCTTTTCCTCTTTTAGGCATGGTGATGGACGTGGCGCCGCTCATCGTCATCGTGACCCCAGTCCTCATGCCCGTGGTAAAAGCCGCGGGCATGAGCGAGATCACGTTCGGCATCATGCTGATCTGGCCGACTATGTTCGCCGTGTTGTTCCTGATCACCTATGTGCCCTGGTTCACCGAGTTCCTGCCCAACATGTTCATGAAGTAAGCGTTCATGAAGGACTAGCCCTTTATGGCGATATCGACGCTCGGGCGCATGGAGGCAGCCGCCGCCAAAGCGGCGTGCACGGGGTGGCCGAGGAACTTGGCCCAGATCGTCTCGTTTTCACCCTTGCCTTCGGCCCAGAGCGGCTCGGCCTGCTGCATGAGGAGATAATCGTAGCGCGGGGCCCACTTCCGCGAGCCGAGACGCGCCGTGATGGAGCAGTTGTCGACCATGAAGGCCACGCCCTTGTAGTGCATGAAGGGATTGAGGGAGTCCACAGCCTCGATCACCGATTCGTTCACGATTTCCGAATAGGCGTGGCCCCGTTCGGCCAGGAGATCGATCTGCGCCATCATGGAGGCGGCGTAGACACCTGCGGTGAATGGATCGAGGGGGATGGACGCGTCGCCCTTGCCGGCGACCCTGGCTGCCCTCACCTTTTCTCCCACCTTCCACATCGCCGTGCCGTCGATTTTGCCCATGGGCATTTTTTTCATGCGTTCATCGGCGAGGACGACGGAACGTATCTCGTTGCCCGACGCCACTTCACTGTAGTTTTCGTAGTGGATTTCATAGCTGGGAGCGTAGGCTGCCCCGTACGCGCGGCGGAACACCTTCCTGTCCTTTTCAGGCAGCGATTCGTAAAGGCCTTTGATGCCCGAGCGGCTGATAGTCCTCGAGATGGGACCGGTCACGCTTTCGGCTGAGTGGATGAAGGCTTCCTCGGGCGACATGCCTTCTGCCTGGTAGTGGCGGTACAGGAACTCGAGGATGCCGTGGACGCCGCCGAGAAGGATGGCCCGTTCGCCGAAGATGTCCGACTTGTATTCCTTTTCCAGGGTGGTCATGAAGGTGAAGGGAGCGCCGAGGCCGATGGACCAGGCGATGGCGTAGTCAGTGGCCTTGCCGTCTATGTCCTGTTCCACCGCGAAACTCGTGTTGATCCCCGCCCCGTTCACCTGTTTGCCCTGCTCGTAGAGGCGCCTGACCGAAGGACCCATGCCCTTGGGGCATACGCCTATGACGTTGATGTTTTTGGGGAAGCTGTCGCCGTTGATCTGAAGGACGCCCAGCAGGAAGCCATGCGAAAGCCCCAGGGTTGCGCCCGGTTTCATCGTCTTGAAGATCTGCGGGTAAAGCTCAGCCTGGGCCGCGTCGGAAATGAGTAGAAGGACAAGGTCGGATTCCCTGGCTACTGCCATCATCTCGCCCAAAGTCCCGTCCTCTTCCCTGAAACCGGCAGCCTGGGCGGCCTTCCATGAAGAAGAGCCGCTGCGGAGGCCGACCTTCACCTTGATGGAGCTGCCAGTCAATGAATCGCGGAGATTCTGGGCTTGGGCCGGGCCTTGGCTGCCCCAACCCAGGACGCCGATCTGGCTGATGCCAGCGAAGGCTTTCGGGAGAAGGGGGAAAAGGTGGCGTCCTCCACGGACGATCATTTCTTCCTCAGGCCCCAGCCTGACTTTTTCGCTCGCGAAAACTTTGGATTCGAAACTGTTCCTCATCGAAAACCTCCAGGTACTAAAA
>JBAQLW010000387.1:0-9624 GCA_049302175.1 Rectinemataceae bacterium | reverse complement strand
GCTTCGTCTCGGTCGTGGGGGGCTCGCTCGCCGCCAGGCTCGCAAGCATCA
The DNA here is from genome assembly GCA_049302175.1 of Rectinemataceae bacterium. Classification (GTDB taxonomy): domain Bacteria; phylum Spirochaetota; class Spirochaetia; order Treponematales; family Rectinemataceae; genus CAYXUF01. Next base: position 9,573 of record JBAQLW010000387.1, on the reverse strand, counting down.
TATCGAACTGCTCGTTGAGCATGCTCTTGGGTATGGTCCAGAGCTGGATGACGCGATAGATCTGCTTGTCGGGTTTGTTGTTCGGCGTAAAGGTCTGAACCTTCACCCACCAGTCCGTATCCTTGCGGAATCCCGAATAGGTGGATTCGGCGACGCTCGCCACGAACCTCTCGCCATAGACGCCGAAATTCTTGGAGTCGGCATCCGCCACGTTCGCGCCCTTGAAGGCGTCCTTCACCCTGGTCGAGAGATAGGATGCCAGCTCGGTCTGCGCCTGCATCCGCTCGGCGAGAAGCTGTGCGCTCTGGAGGTTCTGACCTTCGAACTGGGCGATGAAGACGACAAAATCCTTGTAATCGGCCATCTTCTCCACTTCTTTCGATCCACCGATGATAGCCGCTTCCACCCATTTGGGTGTCTTCACCTTATAGGCAGTACCTTTATCCTCGAGAAGCACCTCGCCCTTCATGAGAGGAGGTTTGGTCACGCAGGAAGCGACGAGGAGTAAAGCCACAATGAGTACAACCAGCCCCAATTTGACGCCCATCTTTTTCATCATATCCTCCTTGATGCTTCTGACATGCTTTTCTGCCAGCCGCTTTCACATTCCACTGTTGAAGGTGAAGGACCTGCCCCGCATGTAAACGAGATACATGTCAGGCATGGCCGTGGCTTGGGCAGCCTTATAGATGGCTTCCTGAACCTTAGCCTTGTCCATGAAACCGAAAAGGGCTATGCGCGTTTCCCCTTGAGAAAACGACAATTGCTCCACCTCGCGGAATTTCCGCGACAAGGCCTTCATAAACTGCGAAGCCTGCCTGGCGTCGGGAATCTTTTGGGCTATGAGCTCATAGCGCAGGCCTCGCCGCATGGAAGCCGCCATCAGCGCCCTTGCCTGCTCCGTCACCCTTGGCATGGCCTGCCACACGCTCGCGGCGATGGCGTTGGCGATGGCAGCATCGGCCGAAACAGGGCTGAAGGTGGCCGGACTCATAAAAGCGATCGAACCTAGCAGAGCGGCCGTCGAGGTTTCAAAAAGCTTCATCGTTCCCTGGGCGCTGCCTGAATAGGAGCCTAGGAATCCCTCCCCGCTGGCCTTGAGATCGATTTCTATGTAGATATCGGCGCTGAATTTTTGCGCGAGGTACTGAATCATATCGATGGAGCCGCCTGTTTCGGCCTGCCATGCGTCCATCTGGTCCCGCTTGTTCCGCTCGATCTGATCGAAATCGATGACGGAGAGCCCCATTTTCTCGATCAGGTAGCGGTTGGCCTGGCTGACTGCTATCTTCGCGAAGCGGGAATCTAGCCCAGAATTGTCACCGTAGTAGACCATGTAGCTGAGGCGGGACAGATAATTCGAGAGAAAAGTCTCTTCCTCAGGGGTCAAAGCCGAAACCGGTTGGTCGTTCGACGGTTGTGGCTGCACCGCGCTTGGTTGCCCGACAAGCGGCGGCGGGGCTTCGACTGCCCCTGCCCCCTGAACGATGGTTTTCGCCCTCTCGTTTTCCGCATTCATCGGCGATGTCGGCGGCGTAGTGCAGGAGACGACGAGGACAGCGAGCAGGGCCCAATATGGAGTCAAAGGCCTTCGGCATCTTTCCATCGCTTTTCCTCTATATTTCTTGTTTGCTGAAGCTATTGTAAAAGTATGGCACAACCGAAGCCAATTGCAAGTGCGAAAACCGGATGCAGATTCAAGCAGGTTACGATGCCCGGGCTTGGCCTGAGCTTGACCCTGGCGGCTTCTTGCGCGTACATTCCGCTCATGATACGAAAAGCCCTCAACGAGCCTTCACTCGAAGCCCATCTCGCAACCCTGAGCCCCGACGGCGTGACGTTTTTCTCGATGGGGCCGCATGCAGGGGAAATCCAGATGCGCGGCATCCTCATCCATGGTACGCGGGCAGTCAATCAGATGAGGGTAAACCACAGCCTCGGCCCCATCGAGACCATGACCCTAGGCAAGGGCCTCCTCTGTTCCGGCCTCATGGTTTCCCTCCTCAAGGATCCCGGCTCCATCATGCTGCGCATCGACGGTTCAGGCCCGGCGGAAGGCATGAGTGCCGAAGGAGTAAAAACGCCTTCAGGCTCTATCAGCGCGAGAGGTAGGCTTTTCAGGAATCCCCTGCCCCGCGAAGCCCTCGAAGCCGAGTCTCCCGTCGATCTCTTCGGTCCGGGAGCCCTCACCGTCACGCGAATGGGAGGTGATTCCCTACCCTTTTCCGGATCGATACCCCTCCGAACCGGAAACATCAACAAGGACCTCACCCGGTATTTCCTCGAATCGGAGCAGACTAGGACAGCCATCGACTCGGGCATCTATTTCACGGAGGAAGGCCGCGCCTTCGGAGCGGGCGCCCTTCTCCTCCAGGCCTTGCCCGGCGCGGGCGACGATTTTCTCGCTGTAGCCGAAGCGATGCTTTCCCGCATCCCTCCACTCGGCCTCTGGTTCGCCCAGGGCGGCACGAGGGATAATCTCATCGCCACGGTCTTTGGAGAGGCGGGCGCCAGGAGAACAGCGGAAACCGGATTCTCCTTCGACTGCCCCTGTTCTCGCGAGCGTTTTCTTGGACACATGGCCGGGCTGGACGAGGCTGTCGTCGCCGACATCCTCGAGAAGGGACCATGGCCCCTCGAAACCGAGTGCCATTACTGTTCGTCCACCTACTCCTACATGAAGACAGATTTTGAAAGCGCGTTGGCGAAGCGCCGCCAGAATGGGAAATCCGCGCCGGCCGAGCTCCTGGCCGATGGGAGCGGGAGGAAGTGAAGAACGCCGAAACCCTTTTCGCCAAGCTTGTCGAGATAGCCTTGCGCCGTTACGCGATGATAGAGGCTGGCGACCGCATTCTTATCGGCGTCTCGGGCGGAAAAGACTCGAGCTGCCTGGCGCGCGATCTCGCCATGAAACGCCGATGGTGGGATCTTCCCTTCGAGATAGAAGCCTGCTTTATCGCCTCCGATATGAATGAATCAGGCCTCGCCGAAAAAACCGACGACGCCTGGATAGCGGAGCGTATGGCCGAATGGGGCATTCCCTACCGGCGCATCGACGTGCCCATCGCGGGAAGGCTCAAGGAAGGGGAAACGATGAACTGTTTCTGGTGCGCCACCCAGCGCCGCACGGAACTATCCCGCTACGCCAGGACCAATGGCTTCAACAAGCTCGCCTTAGGACACCATATGGATGACATCCTCGAAACCCTCTTCATGAACATGATGCGCAAGGGGGAGTTCGCCACCATGCCTCCCGTCATGAAGTACGACAACTATCCCCTCACGGTCATACGGCCCCTCGCCCTTTGCGAGGAACGTCAGGTTGTCGCCTGCGCTTCCGAACTCGGCTTCGTATCCCATACCTGCACCTGCGGCTTCAACCTCGAAGGAGCTCGCAAGAACACGCGCAGGCTCATCGAGACTCTCACCGGCGGCTCCAGCCTCGCCAAACGCAACATCTTCGCGTCGATGAGCCACGTCAAGCCGGATTACCTGGCATAGGGGGATGGAGGCGCGACGGGCGGAGGCGCGGCATGCACAGGATTTTTCTTGCCATCAATCTTGGCGACGATATGAAGGTAGCGTTAGGCGATTTCGTACGGCAGGTAAAGCCGAGGCATGAAGTTATGCGACCTTCCTGGATCGATCCGCGCTCCTTTCACCTCACGCTCTATTTTTTCGGGAATTGGACGATACCGGCCTGATCGCCGCGCCCCGCCTGAGAGCCGAAAGCCTTGGCTATCTTCCTTCCGGCAGAACTCCACGCGTCCTCTATCTCGGCTTTTCCCTGCTACCTGAGAAGGCACTCGATCCGGTTATAGTCGCGGCGAGACGGCTGGCTGGCGCCGATTCGCCACGCGCACCGACAGCTTCTCGTTCGCGGGTTGGGGCTGACAAATTTGCTTCGGAAAAGATTTCGAAGTATTTTAAACGTACATTCTATTTATGGAGGTTTGCATGAAAACCGGCGATACCGAAAAGACAAAAACCAAATCCGAGGAAGACAAAGACGCTCTTGAAAAGTGCACCGAACCCCACAGCAATGAGACTTCGAGACCCGATAAGGAAGAAGCTCCCTGCGACGAGGGTGTGAAATGAGCGCAAGCCGCGCTCTCGCTAACATCGTGGAGGCTACTCCCTCGGTGGATGGGGCCGGCGTCGCGCTGAAAAGGGTCTTCGGATTCAGCGCGCGCAACAGCTTCGATCCCTTTCTCCTTCTGGATCACTTTGGCTCGGACAATCCCGATGATTATCTGGCGGGCTTCCCTTGGCATCCGCATAGAGGGATTGAGACCGTGACCTATCTTCTGGCTGGCAAGGTGGTCCATGGCGATTCCATGAAGAACAAGGGCATAATCGGCCCGGGCGACGCCCAATGGATGACGGCGGGCTCGGGCATCATCCATCAGGAGATGCCGGAACCAGGCGCCGACGGCAAGCTCATGGAGGGGTTCCAGCTCTGGGTAAACCTTCCCGCTAGCCTCAAGATGACGGAACCCCGTTACAGAGCCGTCGAGGCCGGTGATATTCCCCGCTTCAAACAGGATAGCTGCGAGATAGCCATCCTCGCCGGCGAATATGGCGGCTTGCGCGGCGCCACGCCCGACCTCTTTGTCCCCGTTCTCTACCTCATCGTGACGATGAATCCCGGAGCGACGATCCGCATACCCGTACCGGCGTCGCACAACGCGGCCGCCTATGTCTTCAGGGGAAAGGCGAGCTTTGCCGGCACTATCGTTGGCGCAGGGAAGCTCGGGCATTTTCCAGCCTCGAACAGTTCCTTGGCCAATGGTGATTCCAATGATTTCGTGGAAGCTTTCTCAGAGCCTTACGCGTCGGAGTCTGGCGCGGCAGGCGCTGGGGCAGCCTTCCTCTTCATCGCCGGAAAGCCGCTGAGGGAGCCGGTAGCCTGGGGCGGCCCCATCGTCATGAACACGAGGGAAGAGCTGCGCAAGGCCTTTGCCGAATTCGACGCGGGCACTTTCATAAAACAAAAAGCCGGAGGCGCTTGAGCCTCAGGCTATGTACGCGAACTCCGGAAGTTCGGCTATAGCCTGCCGGATAGACTCCGTGGACAGCTCGAAGTTGGAGAGTTTCCCGGCGAAGTATTCAGCATAGCCCTGCAAGTCGAGGAGTCCGTGCCCCGACAGTCCGAAGAGAATCACCTTCTCCTTCCCTTCTTCCTTGGCTTTCTTCGCCTCGCGTATCACCTGGGCCACGGCGTGGCTCGTCTCGGGAGCGACGATGATGCCCTCGGCCCTGGCGAAGGCGACAGCGGCGTCGAAGCATTCAAGCTGAGGCACTGCCCTTGGCGACAACAAGCCTGAGTGCGCCGCCTGCGATACCAGCGGCGACATTCCATGATACCGCAATCCCCCCGCGTGCATGGCGTGGGGCATGAAGCCATGTCCGAGCGTGTACATGGGCAAGTAAGGCGTCATCCCCGCCACATCGCCGAGATCGTAGGCGTAACTGCCCTTGGTGAGGCTGGGGCATGAGGTCGGCTCGACGGGGATTATCTCGATTTCGACCCCGGCGATCTTGTCGGCGACGAAGGGAAAGGCGAGCCCGGCGAAATTGGAGCCCCCGCCCGCGCATGCGATTATCGCGTCAACCTTCTTTTCACCAAATTTATCCAGCTGTTTTTTCGCCTCGAGGCCGATGATGGTCTGGTGGAGCATCACGTGATTGAGGACAGAACCCAGGGCGTAGCGGGTTTCGCCCGACCGATCCGAGACCGCCGCCTCCACAGCCTCACTGATGGCTATGCCAAGACTGCCGGGCGATGACGGGTCCTTGCGAAGTATGGTTCTGCCGGCTTCGGTGGTGTCGCTAGGGCTGGGGATGCAGGTTCCTCCCCAGGTTTGCATCATGAATTTTCTGTAGGGCTTCTGCTCATAGCTGGATCGAACCATGTACACCTTGCACTCAAGGCCGAATTGAGCGCAGGCGAAGGAAAGGGCCGATCCCCACTGCCCGGCTCCCGTTTCGGTCGTGAGCTTCCTGACGCCGGCTACCTTGTTGTAATAAGCCTGGGCGACCGCCGTATTGGGTTTGTGGCTGCCCGCGGGCGAGACGCTCTCGTTTTTGTAGTATATCCGGGCGGGGGTTCCCAGGGCCCGCTCGAGGCCGTAAGCGCGGTGCAGGGGGGAAGGCCTCCAGCGGTACAGGATGGCGAGGACTTCCTTGGGGATATCGATCCAGCGTTCCGACGACATCTCCTGCTCGATGAGGCTCATGGGAAAGACGGCCGCCAACTGCTCTGGGCTTACCGGTTTCCCATCGGGACCAAGGGGCGGAAGCGGCGGCGAGGGCAGGTCGGCCGCCAGGTTGTACCACTGCCTGGGCATTTCACTCTCGTCGAGGTAAATCTTCGTCATCACATCCTCCTCCGGAACAATTTGTTTCTATCAATAGAAACTATATAGACCATAGCATTGTTTCTGTCAATAGATACATCACATAATTTTGTTTCTTATTTTTATGGCTGCCTAGGTCCATATTGACTAATATGACCGATGGTTATTTAATTACTCGGGGTAAAATAGGGAGAACCGACATGCGCTGTGGATGAGCTATCTGAAACTTTTCGGCGAATCGCAGGACATCATCGTCCTGACGGGGATCAAGAAATATATCGATCCCCAGTTTCCCCTCGGCACTGGCGAGGGCGGCTCCAGATTCAGCAGCGCGATGGGGGAGATGCTCGATCTCATCATCGAAGTGTTCAGAAAAGGCGTCGACGATGGTTCGCTCGAAAAAATCCCCGATCCGGAGCGTCTGGCCTATACAGTCATCATGATCGCCACTTCCATCATCGACAGCGAGACAAGACTGCCCCGACCCAAAAGGGATCCGCGAAGGATAAGCCTCGAAATCCGCGAGACCTTTGAGATACTCCTTCGAGGCCTCGCGACCGAGGGTTCCGACCGCTCTCTTTTGAAATTGACGGCCTTATAAAGGAATTCCTATGGAGAAGTTTTTTAAACATCCGAAATGGATTGTGGCAATAATCGCCGCGATCACTGTCTTTTTCGCACTGCAGATCCCTCGAGTGCAGTTGGACAACAACAACTTCCGTTTTGTACCTGACAAGGATCCCGAAAGAATAGCCCTGAAGCGGGTGGACGATAGCTTCGGCAGCCAAATCGTGATCCTTGTGGGCCTGGAGCGTCGACACGGTTCGGTGCTGGAGGCTGATTTCCTCAATAAGCTGCGGGAATTCGACCGAAAAGTGGCCGACATCCCCATCGTCGACTCCACGACCTCCATCGTCTCCACCGACTACCTCACGGGCGAGGGGGACGCCATCGTCGCCCAGGATCTCCTTCCGGCGAACTTCGGAGGCACGGACGCCGAGATCGCCGAACTCAAGGACAAGCTATTGAGCTGGGATCTGTACAGCCGAGCCCTGGTTTCCGAGGATTTCTCGAGCACCCAGATGATCGTATTCCTGGACATCTCGCCCGAAGACGCCGGCAAGCCCGATGTGGTGGTCGTCCATAAACTGATCAAGAAGTATGCCGCCGAAACAGGCTTCATCGACACCAACGTCTATATAACCGGCATGCCTGTTCTCAGCTCCGTCGTCAACGACGCGATCAATGCCGATCTCATCGTCCTCGTCCCCCTCGTCATCATCGTCGTGGTATTCGTGCTCTTCATGTCGTTCAGACGGCTCTCGGGCGTCCTTCTCCCGCTGCTCACCGTCTTGGTTTCCGTCATATGGGCGATTGGCGCAATGCCCCTCTTCGGCATAAAGCTCTCGATCCTCTCGACTGTGCTCCCCGTCATTCTCGTGGCCGTGGGAAGCGCCTATGGCATCCATGTCGTCAGCCATTATTACGATGAAATCGCCGGCAAAAAGAACCTGAACGACGCCGAGCATCGCGCGATAGTGTTCGCCGTGTTCAGGCGGATCGGAAAACCCGTCCTCCTCGCCGCGTTGACGACCTTCGCGGGCTTCGCCTCCTTCTGTTTCACCCCGGTGATCCCCATCTTCGAGTTCGGCATTTTCTCGAGCTTTGGCGTTCTCGTCGCCTACGGAGCCTCCATCACCCTCATCCCCGCCATCATCCTCGTACGCGGACCAGCCAGAAAGCTCCCACGCTTCAAGACCTCCGAAATGGAGCCAGGCGAGGAAGATCCCCTGAGCGGAGCCATCGCCGACGCTCTCGGCCATATCGCGGCGAAAAAGCGGACCGTGCTTTTCGCGGCCCTAGCCATCGCTTTCCTGTCGGCGATAGGCTTAAGCCACCTCGTGATCGACAACGTTCTCGTCGAATACTTCAAGCCCGACACCGACGTTGCCCGTTCGGACCGCTTTATCCGCGAAAAGTTCGGGGGCTCGAAATCCTTGAGTCTTGTCGTCAGCTCGGAAACCCCAGGCGAAGTCCTGCGTCCCGATGTCCTCGCCGCGATGGATGGGCTCGCCCTCTACCTGAAGGACCATGTTCCGGAAGTAGGAAAGACCAGCGGATTCACTGACCTCATAAAGCGGGTGAATCAGGTATTCAACGCCGATGAAAGCCCCGAGGGGATCAAGCCCGCGGCTGACGGTCCGACCGTCGCCTTTGGCGGCGAACCCACTGCCTCCCCGGGCGCAGAACCCACCTTTGGTTTTGGATTTGCCGATATGGCGGCCTCCCCGGCCGCCCCAAGCTCGCCGTCCGGCAATGACCTGTCGAATATCGCACAAAGCGATGCGACAGCCGCCGGCCATCCAGCGGAAAAAATGGATTCCCTCGCCATGGTCGCCCTGCTCAATAAAGCTCTGGCCGAAAAGGGAGGAGAAGAGCTCAGCGCGCGTGAGCTTGTCGACAGTCTCTCACGGCTCACGAATTACCGTGGCGCTTCCTATTATGAAATCCCCGTCGATCCAGCCCGCTATGGCAAGACGAGTATGGATGAGCTAAAAAGCCTCATCTCCAATTATCTCGTGCTCCTGTCGGGCAACATCAGCTCCTACGCCGACGACCCTCTCGAACCGAAGGCTATAAGGATGGATATACAGCTGAGGACGGTTGGACAAATCGATACCGACAGGGGCATCGAAGCCATGAGAAGCTATATCGACGAGCGATTCCCCAAGGACGTCAAGGTGGAGATAGCCGGTACGGCCCTCGTGGAAAAATCGCTCAACAGCCTCGTCGTACAATCGCAGCTCATCTCGGTAGCCCTCTCGCTCGTGATGGTTTTCCTCATCCTTTCCATATATTACCGATCGGCTGTCGCCGGTCTCATTGGCCTCGCGCCTCTCTCCATATCCATTCTGGTAAATTTTGCCGTCATGGGCTTCGCCGGCATCAAGCTCAATATCGGCACAGCCATGGTGGCGAGCATAGCTGTCGGCATAGGCATCGACTACACCATCCACTACATGGCCGCCTACCACCATGAATACCTGCTGACAAAGGGCAAGGACGCCTTCCTGCGCCGCACCTTCCTCACCTCGGGCAAGGCGATACTGTTCAATGCCGTGTCGGTGGGCGCTGGTTTCGGCGTGCTCGCCTTTTCTCAATTCAACATCCTGGCCGAACTGGGCCTTCTCATCGCGCTGACCATGGCCACGAG
>JBAQLW010000386.1:0-14229 GCA_049302175.1 Rectinemataceae bacterium | reverse complement strand
GCAGAGTTTCCCGCGCTTCACGCGGGACGCGTTCCAGCGTCCAGGCGATCTCCATCTCGCCGATGCTCGCGTCCTCGGGATGCCGCAGGTCCAAGGATATGCTTTGTCTGATGAATGTCGACCAAAGGATGAGTGTAGGCGCTCGACGCCGCAGTGGAAGGTATTTGGGTTCAAGGGAGCCTATCGGGATGGCTGGAGGATCCAATGAACCCCCTCCTGCTCAATACGGCCATGATAATCGAGAGGGCGTCCTTCATCCTCGCGTCGTATTCGACGATTATGCTGTCTTGTCATATTCGCCCCGATCTGCGAATCGCCGCCAGAACCCTGTCCAGTCCATCGGCGAACTGCTTCGTCTCTTTGGCCGTCCTGCGCGAGCCTTTGGGGGAGGGAGGGGCGAGGCCCTGGAAGCGGAGTTCTGCGGCCGCGTCGCGCAGGGAGCGGCGCTCCGAAGCCTTGTCCTTCGAGAAAAGCTCGCCTCTGTCGTTGATCACCGCGATGCCCGCTTCAGCGAGCCGTTCGGCGAAGGGAATGTCGCGGGTGACGACGAGATCGCCCAACGCGGCGTTCTCCTCGATGAATCGGTCGGCGGCGTCGGGTCCGGCTGACACGAGAGTGACCAGGGAGGCAGGCAGGTCGGGGAGTCTGCGTATAGAGATAAAGCGCACGGATAGGCTTGTTCCGCGGCGGACGAGGATGGGGCGGATATCGCGCGGTGCACTGTCCCCGTCCACCCAGATGGTCATGAAACCACCTCGGAAGAATCAGGCGAGGAGGAGAGCGAGGCGACGCGAGCCCTGTATATCGTGGAAGCACCGCGCAGAGAGTAGGATTCACAGGAAGCGCTCACGAAGGCGGATTCGCCGCGCTTGAGGACGATGGACGGGATTGAGCCGGAGACACAGTCGATGGATACAGTGCCTTCCGTGCAAAAAAGAATTTCGGGACCTGAAGGTTTTACGTCGGCGCATTTCTTGTTGGGAAGGCTGAAGCGCGAGAGGGAGAATTCGCGGGCGGGCGTCGGCCAGAAGGCTTCACGCGCGTCGGAAGCGCTGGATTCGGGCTTGATCAATATCGGTTCCGCCCCGAAATCGAGGCTACCGAGGAGATCATCGACATCGATATGCTTGTGCGTGAGCCCGCCCCGAATGACATTGTCGGAAGTGGTCATTATTTCGAGAATCGTGCCTTTCAGATACGCGTGCATGACACCAGCGGGTATATAGACACCCTGCCCGGGCTCGAAGAAAAGAATGTTCATGAAAAGCGGGGAAATTGCGCCGGGATCATGGGGATAGTGCTGAAAGCACATGAGGACGGTTTCTCCGGCTATCCTCGCCTTTTCGTCCGCGCTCTTCGCGAGTTCCCGCGCCCGGGAGATAGCCTTGCTTTCGAGCAGTGTCCTTTCCCTGTCGCGCGAAGCGAGGGCTTTCCTGAGGAGACGCCGCAGTGACGCTTCCGCGTCCTCGGCCGAATATCCGAAATGTTCGCAAAGCTCCATACCCAGCATTTCCGCGGTCTCGTTCGCGGGCCTGAAGCCGCAGAGCGCCGAAAAGGGCGAAAGGGCGACCGCGAGTTCGGGCTTGTGATTTCTGTCCTTGTAGTTTCGCTCGGGAGCCATCCGCGGGATTCCCCGCTTTTCCTCACTATCGAATCCGGCTTCGGCCCGCGCCTTGTCAGGATGCACCTGGATTGAGAGGGGCATGGAAGCGGAGAGCGCCTTGAAGAGGAAGGGCAGGTCGCCGAACTCGGCGAAGACCTCCTCCCCGAGGCTCTTCATGGGATAGTCGTGGATGTACTTGGCGAGGGAGAGGGTGCTGCCGCCAGGCAATGCCAGGGAAGAGGGGGCCTCCGGATGGGCACCCATCCAGCACTCGGCTGAGGGCTTGGCGCCATCCGTCTTGATGCCGGCCCAATCCTTGAGCCCGTCATAGCTGCCCCAGGCGTAGTTGCGGATGGGATTTTCGAGCTTGAAGACAGGCGTTTCACGTTCGCTCATGCGGAGCTTCCTTGTATCGAATTGTAGCAGGCCCATAGCCATGGGGCAACAGAAAAGCGCTGCCGCGATACCTGGCCCTAGCCCTGCCGCTGCCGCTGCCGCTGCAGCTGCCGTCGGCGGCGATCATGCGTCGAGAAAGCGTTCGACTTCCTTCTCTATCACGTCGATGCCATCGGTGACGAGCGTGCATCGCGGAAGACTTTCGATGAAGAGCTGTCCGTAGCGCGACGTGGCCAGGCGCTGATCGAGGACGACAGCCACGCCTCTGTCATCCGAGTGGCGGATGAGCCTGCCGAAACCCTGCTTGAACTTTATGATGGCTTCCGGCACGCTGATCTCCATGAAGGAGTTGCCTCCGCGCTTTTCGACGGCTTCGGCGCGTGCCTGCTGTATAGGATCGTTCGGAACCCTGAAAGGGAGCTTCGTTATAACAACCATGGATAGGGTCTCGCCAGGGGCGTCGACACCTTCCCAGAAGGAATCGGTGGCGAAGAGAACGCTCGAAATGTCGTTCCTGAACATGGAAAGGAGGCGTGAGCGGTCGTCCATGCCCTGCCTGAGGCAGCTTATCCCGGCCTTTTCCATGACGGGTCTCGCCTTCTCGAAGGTGGAGGAGAGGATGTCGTAGCTGGTGAAGAGAACGAGGGCGCGCCCCCGGGAGGCGATTAGGAGGCGGACGACAGCGTCGCCCACATAGGCTTTGAAGGCTTCCTTGGCTTTCTGCGGATTGGGCGCGCCCGTATCCACGGCGAGGACGGCGTTCGAGGAAAAGGGAAAGGGGGAGGGATAGTGCTTCGTCTCGACGTCCTCGCGCTGCTTCGAAATGCCTATGCGTCTCATCCAGAAATCGAAGGTATCGCCCACCGAAAGAGTCGCCGAGGTGCAGACGACCGTCCGTATCTTCTCGAAGACGGACCGCTCAAGGATGGCCGAGACTTCCAGCGGTGTCGCGTTGAATTCGATAAAGACATCCTTCTGGGATGTCCGGGATTTTTCGAGCCAGAAGATCGTATCGGGATTGGCGTCAAAATCCTTGAGCCGGGCGATGAGGTCGGCGAGTTCGTTGAAGCCTCGCGCGAGGATGCGCGTCTCGAAGGCGGCCGGGTCCTGGGCTTTCGATTCGGGGATGGCATCGAGTATGTCGGCGATTATCTTCGTGAGGGTGAGGATGGCTCGCTGCAGCCTGCCTGAAGGTTCGCAGATGGAAGCCGCGACCTCGGCGCTCTTCTCCCTGAGGCGCAGCATCGTCTCCCCGGGCAGAAGGCACAGGGCCGAGGCTTCGAGGTCGGACATCGAGTTCTGTATCTCCTTCATCGCGGGTTCAAAGGCTTTGAGGAGGGATTTTCCGATCGAGGGGATGGCTGCCAGCTTCGCGAGCGCGCCGAATTGCCCCGTTCTGTTCTTGCGCCATAGCCTGGACAGCTTTTTCAGTACGGAGAACCGCGAGAAGCTTTCGGTGAAGAGGCTCGTCGCGCTCGCCTCGATGGAATGGGCTTCGTCCAGGATGAGGGAGGTATAGGCGGGAAGGATGGAGGTCTGCTCCAGGCCCGAGCCGCGCTGCCGCGAGGATATGTCGGCGAAGAGGAGGTGATGGTTGACGACGATGATCTGGGCGTCGGCCGCGTTCTTCCGCACGGCGATGACGTGGCAGCGCTCGCGGCTGGGGCAGCGGATCGACACGCAGGTTTCCGCCTCGGAGCAGACTTTGGACCATACCTGGTCGTCCACGCGGAAGGGCAGGTCGGCCCTGTCGCCTGTGCCGCCCGAGTTGTCCCAGGCCAGGATGCGCTTGAGGGGATGTTCCTCTTCGAGGAGGAGGCCTTCTTCCTCGATCGCCTCGCCGAGCCTGCGCTTGCAGATGTAGTTAGCTCGTCCCTTCACGAGGACGGTTTTCGGCTTCTTCCTGAAAATGGAGGAGACGAGGGGGATGTCCTTGGAGTAGAGCTGGTCCTGGAGGTTGATGGTGGCGGTGGAGATGACGACTCTCTCCTCGTTGCCCTGAGCCCAGGCCATGGCCGGGACGAGGTAGGCGAAGGACTTGCCGACACCTGTGCCTGCCTCGGCCGCGAGGATGCCGCCTGAGTTGAACACTGAGGCCACATCGGCCGTCATGGCGATCTGGGAAGCCCTGGGCTCGAAAGCCGGCATCATCCGGGAGAGCTTGCCTCCCTTGTCGAGGGCGCCGGCGAGGCCTTCCTCGTCCAGCATCCTGAAGGACTTCCTGCGCACTGGTTCGGCCACGATGAAGACCTCGCCGGCGTCGTTGTCCACAATGTAGCTGCCGACCCCGTACGTGCCTGCCTCAGCGGCGATCGCGACATCGGCGTCCGAGGGTTGGAGGTATCCCGAGGGGTGATTGTGGATGAGGACGGAACCCTTCTCGAAATAGGGTCCGAGGGCGGGAACCGCGCCTGAGGTCCCTCTCGCTATGATTTCGACCTCGCAGACGAGACCGGATTCATCGAGGCTTCCGATGGCGAAGATCTCGTTGCCGCCCGCGGAATCTATCGCCCCTTTCAGTTCGTCTCGGATGCGCTGTGTCATCCTCTGGGCGGCTTCGACGTGGGCGCTGTGTGCCGTTGACATCAGTAGGTTACTCCAAAACCGAAATCCAGGCTTATAATCCGCCCGCCCGCCAGTTCGGGGGCGAAAGCCCAGGAGGCTTCAAGGTTTATCCCGAGGTGACCCTCGGCCGCAAGCCCCGCTAGGAGAGCGGCGTCGATTTCCATGCGGGCGAAAGCCGAGGAGGGCAGGGCAGGCGATCCTGCCCTATCGAGAAGGGCTGCCCGCAAGCCTGTCCATAAGGAAATCCGGCGCAGGGTCCAGGAAGGCAGGAAGGGCATGGGCACGGGGCCCAGCTTCTTCCCGAGCTCGAACGTGGCAGGGCGGGCAGCCAGTTCGCCGAAGCAGTACCAGTGCGAACCCGAATCCAGCCCTTCGTAGGCTTTGTAGGCGGGATAGGGAGCCGCGATCGCCGAGGGATAGTTTTGACCCGCGACGGAATAAAAGCGGCCAGAAGGATGGAAGAAGAGCTCGCCGCCAGGGGCGAGGGCTCCGTACAGGGAGAGGATCGACGCGGGGCTGGGCAGGGCGAGGGACAGGGCTCCCGAGAAGGAAGACGCGGAGGTGGTGCCGGGCAGAAACTCGAAGTCGAAGCCCCCTGAAAGCGTAAGGCCCTGCCTGTCGAAGGGTGCGAAGGGTCTGAGGCTCATAGTCGAATAGCCGATGTCGATTCCCCCGCCGACCGATGTGTACGAAAAGGCCGGACGGAAATATCCGGCTATCGAATAATCGGTGTCAAGACCGGCGAAGCTCAACGTTTCGCTCGTCCAGAAGCGCCTGTTGATCGGCCTTAGGGAGCGGGTCCAGCTGTGGCCCAGCCCCGCCGAGAGGATGCGCGCGGCTCCGCCCGAAACGGATTGGGCCGAGTCGGCGAAGGCGAGGGCAAGGTACTGTTCATCGATGGAGAGGCCGATGTCCAGGGAGGCTTCAGGCAAGGCTGCCTTGAAATCCCATCCCACGGCGGCATTCCACGCGAGGCGTTCGGTGAGGTCGTGGCCGCGAAAGGTCATGCCTATCGATTCCGTGTCGACATAGGGGAAGCGACTCGATGACAGGAGGAGAGGAAAGAGGGCTGGCTGGAGTGTTTCTGCCGAGACGGGCGCTGCAGCCGCACGGGGACCTTGGGTCGAAAGGCTTTCTTTTCCTATGGCAGAATACTCCCGGCGCACTGTCTCCAGCGGTTTCCAGATGACATCGAAGGCTTCGTAATCCGACGCGAGACGATTATCGTCAGCGTTGGCCGCGCGAAGTTCCTGTCGCCCATCGGCGAGCCCCGCCTTGTAGATGATACGCGTTTTTCCTGAGAGGACAGGAGTGGAGGCGCCTCCCGAGGGCGCCGCTTTCTGGACATAGAGCCTCCAACCCCCTATCCCTGCTTCTAGGATGGCTATCCGAGAAAGGCTGCCGGGCAGGGCTGCGCTCATGACAATGCGAATGCCGTCTTCCTCCCCCGACCCTGATGCTGCCTGAGGCCATAGCGATATGGAACGGATGAAGGCGAGGGGGCTGTCGAGTATTTCCATGACCCCATCGGGTGAAACGCGCGCGAGGCTCGTTCGGGCGCCCATCCGTACCAGGCCGTAGTCGAATCCGGAGATCGGATCGCGGCTCCTTGCGTAGAGGAAGGGAAGCGGGGAGGAGGGTTCGAGATTGGTCATCGCGGCGCCGGCTTCCTCGACCGGGCGATCGCCCGAATAGCTGAGCTTTTGTCGGGCTATATCCCAGCTCCAGCCAGCGGGGAGGATTTTACCTCGCCAGTCCTTCCTGATCCAGGCTAGTTCGAGGGAAGATCCATCTTCCGACAGATGCATCTCCTCGAGGTAGCCATCGGCGGGGAAGAGGCGAACCGGGCTTGAGGCCGTGTCCGCGAGATCCAACGAGTACACTGCCCGAGCTTCCTGGTCAAGATAGAAGAGCCTATCTTCGTCCGCGCAGAAGGCACCGAATCGACCGCCCGCCGCGTCGATAGAAGGATCTACCGCGGCCAGGGGTTTCACCGCCTGTCCTTCCAGCCAGTCGAGGAATGCCTCCCACAGCGCGGCGGGCTCCTCTCCCGCACCCCGCTCGAGGATTCCGCGCGTCATGGCCGTGCCGTCGAAACCCGCGAAGACGTTGCCTTTCGCGGCCATGCGCCATAGATCGCCGACGCTCTCGCTTCCGTAGCGGTCTTCAATGAATCGGGCGAATAGGGCGCCGTACAGGTAGGGCAGGCTTCCCGCGCCGGGGTGATCCGCGACGCCCGATACGTCCCAGAGCCCCCGCCGCCCTCCCAGCGAAAGATCCAGAAAAACAGGCTCAAGGGCGGCGGGGTCGCTCAGCCTTCCCGTCGCGGCGAGCCCGCTATCTGGGTCGTCTCCCAAACCGCCTCCGCCTGCCAGACCGTTCCCCAGCTCACCGGCCAGGTTCCCTCCCGGCCCGCGGCCGCTCTCTATCCATACGGCCGTCCCTTCCACAAGGGCATTGGGCATGATCCAGGCTGTGGGCATGACGGCATCGCCAGCCAGGCTCGCCAGCGCCGACCAGAGGGAGCTTCGCATGTTCAGCGTCACGACATGGGTCAATTCGTGTATGAAAACCGAGCGCAGTTCGTCCTCAAAGGAAGCGAGTTCGCCCGTGGGTCCTGCCGCCTTAGGATAGATGACGATCCTGTTCGACGAATAGGGCGTGAAATAGCCGTTAAGGGAATATTCCACATCGCTGAGGAGTACGGGGATCCTTTTTCCGCCAAAAGGCTGAACCGACGATTTTCCGGAAGAGGGGTTCCCGAAAAAGCTCTCCAGATCGGCCAGGACATCGTCGGCGAAGCCCGCGAGCCTATAGCCATACCCCGCGAGCGAGTCGGGGAAATAGATATCGAAGGCTTCCGTCCGCAGGTGTCGGACCCTGGACAGGGAGGAAACGGCTTGGCAACCAGCCGGCGATATGGGCAGGAACAACAGGATTCCCAGGGCTGCCGTCGCCGTGAGGGCAAGAAAAAGGCTACTGATACTGCCACGTTGATAGAGTTTTGAAATGATATTCACTCGTTCAATCTATCATCAATCCGCGCGGAGAGAAACCGCGGCGCCGTGATGGAACTTCTGCGCGTTTTTACCGTACGGAAAGGTCTGGCATTCAGCGATCAATCGGAGTATTGTATGCTCATCATCATGAAATTCGAACCGGAAACCGTCAGGGGCTCTTTCTCCCCTGGAGGACGACGATATGTAGCGTCCGCACTCAAGGAATCGCGAGCCACGGGATTCTTCGAGGCTGCGGAGCGGAAGCCCAGAGATTCCTTCCTGCGGGCGATACACGAACTCTCGGCCGAAGACGAGGATATGCCTCTTCCCGAGGACCAGAGCCCGATCGTTTTCAAGGACGGTATCTTCCAGATCGATGTCTCCAACGCGGGCGCTCCGCCGTCCATTGATCCAGCCCTCAAGGGACTCATCGATTCCATACTGGGATCCTGAGCACAACAATAAGGAACGTCGATGAAGAAATTCGTGTCATGGAATGTGAATGGCATACGAGCCTGCGCGGGCAAGGGCTTCCTGGACTGGCTCAGGGAAGAGGACGCCGATTTCGTCTGTCTCCAGGAGACGAAAGCCCATCCAGACCAGCTCCCCCCCGAGCTGCGGAACCCCGTCGGCCGCGACGGCAAGCCGTATGCCGTGCAGTGGGCGAGCGCCAAGCGCCGTGGCTATTCGGGTACTGCCATATTCTCGAAAAGAGAACCCAGCAGCGTCGCCAGCCTCGGCATCCCTGAATTTGACGACGAAGGACGCAGCGTCGTGGCCGATTTCGATGACTTTTTCCTCGTGTCGGCGTATTTCCCCAACAGCCAGGACGCAGGGGTTCGAATCGACTACAAAATCCGTTTCTGCGACGCCATACTCGCCCTCTGCGACAATCTGCGGGCGAAAGGGCGCCACGTCATCGTCGCCGGCGACTACAACATCGCGCACAGGTCCATCGATCTCGCCCGCCCCGAACAGAACGTGGGCAATCCCGGCTATCTGCCCGAGGAAAGGGCCTGGATGGATAGGTATATGAGCGCGGGCTATATAGACACCTTCCGCCGACTCTGTTCGGATCCGGGCCATTACAGCTGGTGGACCTATCGCGTTCCACAGGCTCGCGCCAACAATGTCGGTTGGCGCCTGGACTACCACTGCATCGACCCGGAGTTCCTGCCAGCTCTCGTGACTGCCGGCATCCAATCCGAGGTCATGGGCTCCGATCACTGCCCGGTGTCCCTCGTCCTCGATCTTTGAAAGGAGGAAACAATGAAAATACGCTACAACGCACCCGTTTCACTCACCTTTACCTTTATATCGGCCGTCGTGCTCGTTCTGTCGATCACCGTCATGCCTTCGCTCACCGCCCTCTGGTTTTCGACGCCAGCCCCCTTCCGCACCAATGCCCTCGGCGATTACCTGAAGCTGTTCACGTACATCTTCGGCTCGGCCTCGGTCCAGCACTACATGGGCAACTTCACTATGATCCTCCTCCTCGGCCCCATCCTCGAGATGGCATACGGATCAGGATTCATCCTCCTCAGCGTCGTCATCACGGCCGCCGTCACGGGGCTGATGAATGTCCTTCTCTTTCCGGGCACCGTCCTCCTCGGGGCCTCGGGCATCGTTTTCATGATGATCATCCTCGCTTCCATAACCAACTTCAACAAAGGCGAAATACCCCTCACCTTCATCCTCGTCATGATCGTCTACCTGGGCGGCCAGGTATGGGACGCCCTCGCGAAGCAGGACAACATCTCGCAGTTCGCCCACATCGCGGGCGGTCTCGTCGGCTCCGGCCTGGGTTTTTTCCGGGCCCGCCCCAGATCGTGAGGAAAGACCATGTACGGTGCGATCAAGGCTGAATTGAGGGGGAAGTTGGATGCCCTCAGGACGGAAGGCCTCTTCAAGGACGAGCGCGTCATCGCGACGCCCCAGGGCGCGGTGATCAGAGTGGTGGGCGGCCGGGAAGTGCTCAATTTCTGCGCCAACAACTATCTCGGCCTCGCGAACAACACAGAAATCCAGGCGGCGGCGCTCCAGGCCGCGAAGGAGTGGGGTTACGGCCTCGCTTCCGTCCGCTTTATCTGCGGAACGCAGAGTCCACACAAGCTCCTCGAGCGAAGGGTAGCCGATTTTCTCGGCATGGAAGACGCCATCCTCTTCTCCTCCTGCTTCGACGCCAACGGCGCCGTTTTCGAGCCCCTTCTCGACGAGGACTGCGCCATAATCACCGACAGCCTCAACCACGCCTCCATAATCGACGGTGTGAGGCTCTGCAAGGCGAAGCGCTGGGTTTTCAGGCACGCCGACATGGGCGACACGGAAGCGACGGATCCCGACACGGGCAAGGCGGCCAAGGGCCTCGAGCGCTGCCTCAAGGAAGCATCGGGCGCCAGAATCAGGATGATAGCCACCGACGGCGTCTTCTCAATGGACGGCGACATCGCCGACCTTCGCTCCATCTGCGACCTCGCCGAAAAGTACGACGCCCTCGTCATGGTCTACGACTCCCATGCCACGGGCTTCACCGGACCGACGGGCCGCGGAACTTGGGAGCACTGCGGCGTGGCGGGCAGGGTGGACATCATTACCACTACCTTCGGCAAGGCTCTGGGCGGAGCCTCGGGAGGCGCCATCGCGTCAAGGAAGGAAATCGTCGAGTATATGAGGCAGAAGGCCCGGCCCTATCTCTTCTCCAACACCGTGGCTCCCTCCATCGTAGGAGGCACCCTCAAGGCTCTTGAGCTGCTTTCATCCTCGACGGCACTGCGCGACAAGCTCGAGACGAACACAAAGCGCTTCAGGGAAAAGATGACGGCGGCCGGCTTCGACATGAGGCCGGGCGTCCACCCCATCTGCCCCGTCATGCTTTGGGACGAAAGGCTCGCCCACGCCATGGCCGACGCCCTCCTCGAGGAAGGCATCTACGTCATTGGCTTTTCCTTTCCCGTGGTTCCGCGGGGCAAGGCGCGCATCAGGGTACAGATATCGGCGGCCCACACGCCCGAACAGATCGATTTTGCAGTGGCCGCCTTCCTGAAGGCGGGAAAGAGGCTGGGCGTGATACGGGGATAAGGCCTCGTAGTGGCCTCCAGCATGTCTCCATGCGTCCTCCCGCAGGCAGGCGACAAGTCTGTGGCAGGTGGGCTGCCGTCCTGGCCACTTTACGTTCACGCGACTTTTCGCTATATTTTGAGCGAACAAACAATTCCACCGTTCCACAGGACCGAGGTGCAGCACATGCCAACATATGAGTATGAATGCCGAAAATGCAACCACAGTTTCGAACAGTTCCAGTCGATGTCCGAGGAGCCTCTGAAAACCTGCCCCAAATGCGGCGGCAAAATCAGACGCCTCATCGGCGGCGGAACCGGCATCATCTTCAAGGGAAGCGGTTTCTATATCACGGATTCCAAAAAGGCATCCAGCTCCGCCACGGCGAATTCTCAGACCAAATCTCCCAAGGCCGCCAAGGCAGACAAGTTTGAAAAGCCCGACACTTGCGCCACGTGCCCCGCCAAGACCAAGGAAGAGAGCGCCTGAGACAATCGTAAGCGCGGGCAAGCATAGTGCCCTCAGGAAAAGAGGCTGCCGGGGAACGATTCCCGACAGCCTCTCTTTTTGCCCAATGGCGTTTTAGGGCTTCAGGCTCCCAGTTCCAGCACCGACTTCGCCTGTTCCAGGGGCATGTCCAGCAGTGCCGGCGACGAGAGGAGACGATTGAATGTCGAGGCCGAGCGGGCAAAATAGAGGCCGTCGGAAATGCGCTCATCCAGAGTTACCTTGAAGTTGACGGAGTGGTGCTTCGCTCCCGACGAGCCATGATGGCTGTCCTTCTGGGTCAGCTTGCCCATCACGACGAAAAAGCTGACGTTACCCCATTCATAGAGGTGGTGGAAGGGCGTGTCCAGACCGATGCTTCCCAGGTTCGCGAAAAAGAGGGTCGCGTAGAAAGGATCCACCTTGAGCAATGAGGCCGGGGCTAGATTGAAACGGTCAAGCAGCCTGTACAGGCCTATCACCAGGGCTTTGCCGCCGGGAATCCTGTGCGCGAGCTTGGCGATTCCCTCCCCGTCGCCGCCTTCACCTACTTCGTGGACATAGGCTATGGCCTGGTTCACCTTGCGGGTCACGGTGTCGAGGTTGTCCTCTGGTTTGAAGTACACCTTGGCGCTCCCCTCCGGAGCGGCTTCTGTCATTTTCTGCTTAACGATGAAGGAAAAGGCGATTTCGTTTCGCTGATAGAGAGCTTTGCCGTGGATGAACCTGTTGAGCCCTGGCCGGATCGCTATGGTCCGCACCAGGGCGGCAAGGACGAGGGAGAAGAGCGAGCAGCGATCCTGCTCGGGAATCTCCGACTTGGCTCCGAGGCTTGAGTTCTTAGCCCGTACATGGCGCAGCGCGCTTTCCATATCGATATCCTTGTCGTAATATACGGCCGACTGGTTGCGACCGCGCATCATGTAAGGCATCACGGCGTTGAGGGCATGGGCTTGTTTCAATTTTTTGCCATCGGGTCTGTCGATAAAAAGCATGGATTGAACTATACAGTAGCTCTCAGCCAAGGTAAACCATATCGAGAGCGCGCCCGGATCCCGGTACATTCGAAAAGTATTTTCCATCGGCTGGCTCAATTTTTTCGCTTTCGGTGTTAAACTACGTTGAGTGGATCTTTTCACAAGGAGGCTTCAGGTTTTGGAATATGCGCAAGAAAACGCACTATCCAGAAGAGTACTGATCGTTTTTTCTTCTTCTTCCGACACGGTTGCGGCAGCCCGGAAAGAACTCCGTTTCGGCCGTTTCGCGAAAATCCTCCAGATGGCTGGATTTGTCACGTTCCAGGCTCAGGTGGACAGCCTGCCACGCCTTGACGAATTTATCGACAGCTTCCATCCCGATCTTGTTTTCAGCGCGCCTGACCACCTGCCCGACGCGACAGGAAGCCCCGTGAATGTTCATGGATGGTTGGAGCAACGAAACAAACCTTACGTCGGCTCCGCGCCCGAGGTTATCGATCTCGCCTTGTCCAAAACCGCTTTGAAGCAAAAATGGCAGATCGACGGCATTGCCACGCCCGACTTTCTTGCCCTGGATCTTTCGTCAGGACCGGCCTCCCTGGAAACAAGGCGCCTTCCTCCCTTCCCCTGCATCGTCAAGCCTTCGGACGCGGGCAATTCTCGGGGAATAACGAGGGATTCCGTCGTCTTCGACATCGATGGCCTCCAAGCCTTGGTTAACCTTCTGGCGAGGGAATTCCGGCATATACTCATCGAGCATTACCTGGGGCTCTACCCCGATTTCAGGGAGATCACCTGCGCATGCGTAGGCAACGGCCCCGAAAGGCTTCTCATGCCCGCCGAACTCGTCTTCCTCGAACCACAAGGGCTGCATGTCATAACCACCCAGGACAAGGATGGCGACAGAACGGAAGCGCGGGCCCTGATAGACGGCGGGATGCTGATGGCCGCGAAAACCTTCGCCGGCCAGGCTCTCGCCTCCACGGGAGTCAGGGACTATTCGCGCTGCGATATGGCATTCGCCGGAGGAAGATTCTGGGCTATCGAGGTGAATGGACAGCCGATGATACCTGATCCTTGGTTTGAATCCTGTGCCCGCTACGCCGGACTGGACGAGAAAGGGTATATCGTGGCGATCTTCAAAGCGGCGATTCGCCGACTTTTCCCCGAATGTGGGGTCAAGGAGTGATTCATGTTTAAAATCACGAGACAGGACGTTTTCGGTCTTCTCCATACTTCCCTGGATGTCCACACGCTCGGACTTCTTTCCTTCGCCCAGGTGCTGGAGGACTGCGGCATCGAATCCCTGATAGCCGATGGTGATGTCGGCAGGGACCTCGAAGCTCTCTCCCGACATGAGGGCGGGGCTGCCCTGCGCTCATGGCTCGTCAATAAGAGGATTTCAACCCTTGGCTTCAGCTACAGGTTGGACCCTGCCGACGCGGCTCGGATCTTCGATGTTCTCCACGAATTCCTGCATCGGGAGAAGCTCCTCGCCGCCGACGGTGGCAGGATAAGGGCGATTTTCTTCGCCGGGCTTCCCGAAGCCTGCGCTGCGGTGGCCGCCAGACACCCCGAGCTTGAAGGATTCTTTCAGGGGGATGAAGCGCCCCACCAAACCATGGAAATGCTCGGCATCCCGGAGGAGATGGTTCCTCAAACTCTCTCGGGCGGGCTCAAATACGACGCGGCGAGACTTGCTTTTGGTGAAAATCTGGTGAAGAACGGCGCATGGAAGGCGATACGACCTGTTGACCGTTCAGGCAGCCCCTGTTTCGGCGCCAGAGGCGAGAAAGTGACCGAGAGGATAGCATACGGCATCAAGCGGGGCTTGCCTCCGCTCATGCGAGTTCACGCCGGGCCCTATCTCCCCGACAGGATTGAAGCGGTAAAGCTATTCAAGGACTGGGCGCGACGGCTCGCTTCGGGCGGTTGTCTCGATGTCCTTTCGATCGGAAGTTCCCAGCTCACGCAGTCGAATTTCGGGGAGAACTGGGATGGCAAGATAAACGGAGGCGGGGTTCCACTCGCAAGCGCCGATGAATTTGCCGCCGTGTGGGAAGCCTCTCGCCCGATGCTGGTGAGGAGCTACTCAGGCACCAAGGATGTACCTGCGCTCGCGAAAATGCTGGAGTCCACCATAGAT